>CAZAGU010000037.1:0-23386 GCA_964484805.1 uncultured bacterium | reverse complement strand
CTTGTCTGGTTTGACACCTTCATCCCGAGCTTAACATGCTTCAAGCCACCATCAGTCAGGATCTCGTTTCCTCAACCAGAAGAGACAAGTTACACGAGCATTGAAAATGCCATTTAAACTGGAACATATCTTTTGCAGGTAATCTGGGGAAGACAGATCATCCGTTAATGCTTCAGCCACCAATCGGATCTGAGACATCTGATAAATTTTATCTTCAATGTCACGGTTCAGCGATTCAATGACCTTGCGAAGTGTCTCTATATCTATTGAAGGATTCATGCTGTGTTTGGTTAGTTAATGTGTTATCAATGTAGAATTTACTTCTCCTTGTCAACCATAACTGCTTGCATCTCAGCTTCTGCGGCAAGTTTTTCGCCAACAAAAGCCCGTCCTTTCATGCGGCAAATGCCTCGCCTGAAATATGTCATCTCGACTCTGAAATATAGCTGATCGCCGGGCCTGACAGGATGACGGAATTTAACTTTATCAAAACCTGTGAAATACACCAGTTTTTCAGCAGGTTGAGATTCCATGTTCAGCAATAAAACACCGCCAACCTGCCCCATGGCTTCAACAATTAACACGCCGGGCATGATAGGGTAATCAGGGAAGTGTCCCTGAAAGAAGTGATCGCCAACGGTGACGTTTTTAATACCGGTGACCCATTCGCCCGGAACCAGTTCCAGAATACGATCCACCAGCAAGAACGGGTAGCGATGGGGGAGTATCTTTTTGATAGCATTGATGTCGAAAATGAAATCCTCAGTCGCTTTGCGCTGGTATTTTTCCTGAAGCTGCTGACGTTGCCAGTCTTTGTGAAGCAACCGGACGAGTTCAACATGCGAGCTATGACCACCGCGAGCAACAAGCACATGTCCTTTGATCGGAGCGCCCAGCAACGCCAGATCGCCGATCAGATCCATTACTTTGTGCCGCACAGGTTCATTGGGAAAGCGCATCTCACCGCCGCCGAAAATTCCTGTTTCGGGGACGGTGATGTCCTCGGTGATGTGCATCTTGTCTTTAATATAGGTCAGTTCGTCAGCCGTCAACTTGCCGTCAATGAACACCACAGCGTTGTCGATCCTGCCGCCTTTGATTAAATTTCCATCAAGAAGTGTCTTGATTTCAGAGAGCAGGCAGAATGTTCTGGCTGGCGCGAAGTCAGATTCAAACTCGGCTTGCATATCGTAAAGCGAGGTGTATTGTGTGCCGAGCATCGGTGTGTCGTAGTCGATCATGTAGGTGATGCGGAAACGATCCGACGGCACTGCGATTATATCAATTCCATGCTCTGCGTCGTGGTAGGTGATGGTATCTGTAATTTCTAGATAGCGTTTGGGTTCGCTCTGTTCAACGCAACCAACCTGCTTGATAAGGTCAACATAAGGTTTCGAGCTACCATCCAACACTGGTGCTTCCTCTGCCGTCAGTTCAACGCGGACGTTGTCGATCTGCATCCCCATCAGCGCTGAAAGAACATGTTCAACGGTGTGAACTGTTGCGCCATTGGTTCGCAAGACCGTTCCGCGGGTGACATCAATGACATGGTCGATGTGTGCGGGAATTTCCGGACAATTTTCCAGATCTGTCCGCACAAATTTTATTCCGTAGGATGCGGGAGCCGGCACCAGCGTCAGAGTACACTGTTTCCCCGTGTGCAATCCGATCCCGGAGATACTGGCTGATGTTTTGATCGTATGTTGGTTTGCGAGCATAGGTGACCTAAAATTCTTTTGTTGTTAGTCTTCGTCGTCCAGATCGAGCTGACCGAGAACCTGATGGATGATCCCAGAGCTGAATCCTCGCTGGCTTAAAGCTCCGCCAAGCCGTCTGATTTTCTTGATTTTTTCCACTCCGCCAAGGGTCTGGAGCTTCTTTGTAGCAAATTCAAGAGCAATCGGGTTTTCATCTTCCTTAGGATAATGCTCGTCGAGCAAGTCCTGTATCACGATCTCTTCAATGCCGCGATGTTTAAGTTGCTGAAGGAGAAAGAACCTTCCAACCAGGCGGAATTCCTTGCCGAGCCGGATGTAATCCTCGACAATGCCCTTCTCATCAATGTAGCCTTCAGCGGCAATATCAGCTACAACAGTTTCGACTTCTTGATGAGAAAATTTCTTCTTACGAAGTCGATCTTTCAGTTCGTGGCGGGTCAGAGCACGTCTTGCCAGCATCGCGAAAGCCTTCGCTCGTGGGTTTGGGTTGGGCTTGTTTCTGTTTTTTTCCATCATCATGTCAGACAACGAGTTGCCTGTTACTTGTCTTCTTCCACATCAATTTTCGGGGCATTGACAATCGGTGCCAGTCCCATGGCAATGCGAAGTTTGTCTTCAATATCTTGGCGAATGTCAGGATTTTCCGTGAGGAACTTTGCAACACGTTCTCTACCTTGTCCGAGTCTCTCATCTCCATAAGAATACCACGTGCCACTGCGATTTAAGATCGAGTGCTCGGTGCCAAGATCAATTATTTCGCCCAGTGTTGAAATGCCTTTGCCGTAGATAATGTCAAACTCGACTTCTTTAAAAGGCGGTGCAACCTTGTTCTTGACGATCTTCACGCGGGTTCTGTTGCCAGTAATGTCGGTGCCGTCTTTGATTGCGCCAATTCGCCTGATTTCCATTCGCACAGTTGAATGGAATTTCAAAGCGACACCGCCGGGCGTAGTTTCTGGATTGCCCCACATCTGACCGATTTTCATGCGGATCTGATTGATAAACACAAAGCTGGTGTTTGACTTGGATACAGTGCCAGTCAATTTGCGCAAAGCTCTGGACATCAGGCGAGCTTGAAGCCCGACCTGCTGATCGCCCATGTCGCCTTCGATTTCCGCTTTCGGAACGAGAGCCGCGACCGAGTCAACGACGATCACGTCAATACTACCCGACCTGACCAGTGTTTCGGCAATGTCAAGCGCCTGTTCGCCAGTATCCGGTTGAGCAATGAGGAGATTCTTTATATCTACGCCAAGGGCTGAGGCATATTTGGGATCAAGTGCGTGTTCAGCATCAATAAATGCTGCGGTGCCGCCTTGTTTTTGAGCATTAGCAATGATATGCAAAGCCAGAGTGGTTTTGCCAGATGCTTCAGGACCAAATATTTCCACTACTCGTCCACGCGGAATACCGCCAACTCCAAGCGCTGAATCTAATGAAATTGAACCAGTGGGAATTATCTGCACGGCGACTCTGAGGCTTTCATCACCCAGGCGCATGATGGAGCCTCGACCGAACTGCTTCTCTATTTCAGCCATTGCCAGTTCGAGCGATCTTGTTTTCTGGGAAACATTGTCGCCTTCAGAACTGGAAGCTGTTGTTTTCTTCTTCGTTGCCATGTTTCACCTTTATGATGATTTTTCGGATTTCGTTACCTTGACCATTGCAAGATAGATCAGAGCTTAACCTGCTCCAGAATGGAATAAACAGCGCCAGATGGTTTCAAAACACTGGACATGATTTTAATGTCCGTAATCTGCCATTTGGTATTTTCGGATTCGTTGGAGCTCAACTGCCCGAAGTACTCCGGTAATGGCGAATTCGGAGCCAGAGATTTCACTCTGCCAACAGTCAGATGAGGATGAAATGCTTTGCCATCCGAGGGAAAACCTCCCTGAGACAGCCGTTGCCCAATGGATTTCTGTAATGCCATCAGTTCTTTGCCACCGTTCACTCCCCACCAGAGCACTCTGGGGCGGCGCAAGTTAGGAAAGCCGCCAGTAAAGGTTGTGCAAATCGAGAATGGGCTCACGTTTTCAGCCGCCATTGTAACCGCTTCGGTGATCTGGCTGACATCCTGTTCGTAAATATCGCCAAGGAACTGCAATGTCAAATGGATGCCTTCAGACCGCGTCCAGGTAATGCTGCTTTGTGGAAAACGGTGGCGTAGATCGGCTTGCATTTCCGAGATTGTCTTTTTAACCTCAATAGGCACATCAAGGGCGATGAATGATCGAATCATTTGACATCGTCCTTAATCTGATTCCAGAGCAGGGTCAAAGCCGCGTGAGTTGCCCGGCGGCGGTTGGCGTTGCGATTGCCGGAAAATTTAAATGGATAGGCGAAGTTGCCTTTCAAGCCATCATACCCGATGTAGATCAGACCAACAGGTTTAGTTTCGGAGCCACCAGTGGGGCCAGCGACACCTGTGACGCTGATGGCGTGATCGGCACCAGAGACTCGCCGCGCTCCAGCCGCCATCTCCATGGCAGTTTGCTGGCTGACAGCGCCATGAGTCTGAATTGTGGCGGGAGAAACGCCAAGCTGTTCTATTTTTGATTCGTTCGAGTAGGTGATGAAGCCTCGATCAAACACCGCCGAACTTCCGGGGATGCCGACCAGTTGCGCGCCGATTAAACCCCCGGTGCAGGATTCAGCCAGCGCCAGCTTCTCACCGCGCCGCTCAAGAATCTGCAGTATGACCTCTTCGAGTGTCCGCTTATCTTCACAGAAGATGAAGTCTTTGATCTTTTCGCGGATCAGATCCACTTTTTCGGTGAGCGCTTTCTCTACTGAAGAGGCATCTTTGCCTGCCAGCGAAAGCCGCAAAGTTACACCGTGATCTATGCTGGGCAGATAGGCGAGACCGACCGGGCTCAATGCTTCAGATTCGCCGATGATCTCGAAAAGTTGAGATTCCCATATTCCTGCGGTGCGGAAAAGATGGAATTGATAAACGGATTTGGTCTCTTTCTGCAGGGCAGGGAGGACGTAGTTGTTCATCATTTCCATCATTTCGCTAGGGACACCCGGCATGGCGAAGAGATTCTTGCCATTTTCCGAGTAATGGATCCCCGGCGCGCTACCCTGCTGATTAAGAATGGGTGTGGCTCGCGAAGGGAACTGCGCCATAATATCGTAGGCGAAAGGCGGATCAAACCCCCGTTCGGCGAAACGCTTGGCTATCAGTTCTTTCAAGTCCTGCCGTTCGATGAGTTCATCATCGAAAAATTGCGCGATGACAGGCCTGGTGATGTCATCGGGAGTGGGTCCAAGCCCGCCCGTAACGATCACAGCATCGGCTCGATTCCAGGCGTGCCTGATGAGGTGACGAATGTCACTAGCATCGTCGCTGACAGTGGAATGCCATCGCAGTCTCAGTCCGGATTCGGACAGCAAGCTTGCGATCCAGTTTGAATTGGTGTCCAGCGTATGCCCAATGAGTATCTCGTCGCCTACAGCGATCAGTTCAATTTGAAGTTCTTTCAAGATATCATCCGTGTTAGAAGGACAACAACGAGCAATCCGTATATTCCTGCCAGAATATCATCAATGACAATGCCCCAGCCGCCGTGCAGTTTCTGAGAAATCCCGACTGGAAAAGGTTTTAGAACATCGAATAAACGAAACAGAATAAAACCGATGAATGCGAAGAGGAGATTGTGTGGGCAAAAGAGCAAAGTGATCCACTGCCCGATCACCTCGTCTATTACGATTTCGCCCGGATCGGTTTTATGTATATGTTTTTCGGCTAGTTCGCAAAGTAAAACCGCAACCAGTGCGAGAATTGCGATTATCGTAAGGTTGAAAACCAGTGTCTGTTCAGCAAGGAAAAACCACCAGATGACCACCGCAACAAGGCTTCCCCATGTTCCCGGAGCAATTGGCAGAAAGCCAACAGGGCCAAGAGTGCTGATGGTGTAGGCGAGTTTACCAACATTCTGAGATTTATCAGTGTTGGTCACTTGGATTTCCTCTTACCGCCTTTGAAATAAAGATAGCCCGAAATAACTGATGGGATCATGCAGAGGAAAAGCAGAATATTCAGAAACAGGTAAAAGGTGTCTTGACTGAGCAAGCCGGGGTTCTTATGCGCTTGCAATAATAAATCCCGTACATTGAACAGAAGGAGTGCGAGGATAATGGTTGTTAAATGGATGCCTGTTTTCCATTTTCCCAAACCGCTGGTAACGAGAGATGAGCCGCCCTCAATCGCATATATGCGTAAAAACGTTACTAATGTTTCACGGAGAGTCACGAGTCCAATCCAGATGAAGGCAGTCAGCGTGAAAGCGCCGAAGTCTTCACGCAGGAGAATTGCCCAAAACGCGGACAGAACCAGCAGTTTGTCGGCGAGTGGATCCATAAAGTCACCGAATGGTGTTACCTGCTGGTGTAATCTGGCTAGCTTGCCATCGAAGAGATCGCTCAACGCACCGAACACAAAAAGTGCTGTGGCAACTATTCGGATGGATGGTGATCCAGAGTAGAAAGTAAACCAGAAAAATGGAACAACAACCAATCGAAACATTGTCAGCCAGTTTGCAGGGGTTACCATCACAGGACCATTCGGGCCATCAGCCCCAAGCAGGGCGCTGATTTTATCCTTGCTTTTCCGAAGCGTTGATTTGTGGCTTTCGCTTTTATTTATGCCGTTTGAATACATAAAATCTGTAACATCGCAGTTAGGTAAACTTCAACAAATTGCGCCAGACGTTTCGATCCACGCTTAATCTTTAATGATAAGAGCATCAAGAGATATTTGCAAGTTAGAGCAAAGGTTTAATTCAATTTCAACAATTTGCCCACGCTTTAATACAGGCGCATCACAGGTTACGAAATGCGTTAAAAGATTTGGATAATTAACTTGAAAATAATACTATAGTGAAAAAATCCTTGCATTTGTAAGTAAATGTTGTATATTTACAACAGTGCGATCAAAATCAGGACATTTACAAGCGCAAAACATGAAGCAAATTTCAGAACTTTTTCAGGATGCCGACGAACGGCTCGTTGCAGTGCTTGGGTAATCAGGTGAAAATCTGACGGACGACAACCCTATTGGCAAGAAAACTCTGCTCGCCTTGACCGACAAACGGCTTTACGTTCGCGGTTCATTTTACCGAGTCAGATCCGGTCGGCAATTCGGGCAGTTTGTCCGCAAGAGTAAGTTCAGTATGCCTGTGGATGACCTCGGACAAACGACCTTAATGACGCAAAGTGTCTTCTGGTATCTGGTTCTGGGTGTTGTTTATATTGGAATTTCGTTGTACTTCGGAATAAGTTCACTCCTTGAGCTTGAATCTGCCGTAGATAACAGCGTTGCTGTGAGTGTCGGTTTGTCGATGCTGGTGTTTTTTCTAGGGCTGGGAGATATTTTAAAATATGTCAAGAACAAAGGCATTGAGTTGTTTATTTTAGTTACTCGAAAGGGTGGATTGGGAATTAATACAGCATTGTACGATGAGAAAGAGATTAACAATTTTAAGATGAAATTGGAATTCCTCCTGGAGGGCAAGGATGAACAGCGAAAAAATTAGATCAGCATTCGGCGATAGAGTGAAGCAACTCCGGGCTCAGAAGGATGTCTCACAGGACGAGCTCGCCAAAAAAGCTGGCGTTAACCGTTCATACTTGAGTTTGATCGAGAATGGGAAGTCTTCGCCCACGCTGGATGTGGCTGAACGTCTGGCGCAGGGGTTGGGTATCAGCACTCTGGAACTGCTTTCTGCCGACGATAAGAAGCACTTTACTTATGATGAAGAGGTCGGATTTGAGATATATCCCGCACTGAAAGAATTCCTGGAAGATGAAGACCTGATGCTGATGATGAACCCCACAGCCGAAGAGATTATCTGGCTCAGGGGATCGCGTTTTAATAATTTTAAACCGACAAAGAAATTTTTTCAAGAGTTGTTACTGGCAAACAGGAAATCGCGTAAATGACATTCATTGAGCAGCTTGCTTCCGAACATAAGGTTGAAGTTGTCTATCAATCCATAGAAGGTTCTGAAGCGTTTGTTGTTGGCAGATCAATATTTTTAAGTCCAGACTTATATCCGCAACGCATGAACTGGAAGTTCTGCCACGAATTGGCACATATTTTACTGGGTCACACAAAAAGCAAGATACATAGTCAGGAGCAGGAGCATCAGGCGGACGTGCTCGCGGTGGATTTGATTCTGCCGATGGAAAAGTTCAAGCCGCTGGTGCGAAAATATGGCTTAGATATTCTTAAGGAAGAATTCCCGCAGGCATCCTGGGAGGTCATTGCCAGACGGCGGATACAGTTTCGACCGGCAGTTCTGACGATTTTCGATAACCGCCGCATTTCTCACCGTAGCGCGCCTGAAGGCATGAATTATCCTTTCCGAATTTCTGATCCTGAAGCCAAAGTGGCTAAACTCTGCTATGATGAACGGTGCCACTTGACCGAAAGCTGGGAGCCAATGACAATAGAAGGGTATTTTGTGGACGAGAATCGTGGGGTTGAGCGAGTGATCTTGCTGACGGAGATCGAATTATTTTGACGCGATTGGGCGGAATTTTTCCTAAACACTCAGCTTGCTTTCGACTCTCTTGAAATATCAGCTTCATTCAGTTAATTTTATAGTGGTTAACTCATAAACTTCCTAAACGATCTCGGAGTCTGTTTTCGACTCAACCGAACCAGCAATCTTACTTCCAAATTTTGAAGTAGATACACCCGATTTCGCGGGACCCATGGATTTATTGGTTTTCCTTGTGCGTCGGCGTGAGTTGGATGTGGCGTACGTTTCTGTCAGCGCCATTGCCCGTGATTACCTCGATTGGATAGAGAGGAAGGGAATCCCAGACATTGATTCTGCTGGTGATTTTATCCTGCTCGCGGCAACACTGCTTCAGTTTAAAGCCCTAAATCTGCTTCCCGGGTCGGATCCAGACACTTCCGATGCTGAAATAAACAACCTCGAACGACTTCACTCTGAGGAAGAGCTGGCTGCGTTGCGCGAAGCTGCTCAGCGTATGGGAGACTTGGAAGAGCGGCAGGCGAATCTTTTTGACCGCGGTACGGTTCAGCTTGGTGGGTTGGATGAAGAAGTAACCACCGAGATGCTGTCGGATGTGTCCAAGTTTGATCTTGCGCTGGCATTTCGAGATTTAATCTATCAGCTTCCACAGGAGCCGACGCATATCATTGAGGATATGCGATATACAATCGAAGGGCAAACGGCGTTTATCATGTCCTTTTTTGGCGAAGATACGCGCCTGGCATTTGACCGTCTGGCTGAGGTGTTAATCAGCAGGTTGGCAGTAATCATGACGTTTCTGGCTATTCTCGAACTGATTCGGATTGGGAGAATGCGAGTGATGCAGCGTGAAGCGTTTGGGCCTCTGTGGTTAATCCGGCGGAAAAAGAAAGAGCCTATTTCTGGTGAAAATGATGACTGATGAAGTAAAGCAAGATGTTGGTTATGTGAATTCGCTGGTGGAAGCGATCATCTTTGCATCGCCGGAACCCGTTGATGCTGTGGGAATTTGTGAGCATATTCCTAAGTTGTCTGTGGAATCTGTCGCGAAAATTGTTGAACAGCTAAACAGTGAATACGCCGCGAACAACAGGTCATTTAAAATCATCGAGGGCGCGGGAGGTTATCGCTTTACCACGTTGCCTGAGTTTGGACCTGTCGTCAAAAAGCTCGTGATGGGCGGGGCGCGAGTCAGATTGTCTCGTGCCGGACTGGAGACGGTGTCGTTGATCGCTTACCGCCAGCCGATTTCCCGCGCCGAGATGGAAGTTATTCGCGGAGTTGATGTGAGCGGGGTGTTGAAAATGCTTCTGGATCGCCGATTGGTTCGCGTGCAGGGCAGAAGTAGCAAGTCTGGACGAGCTTTGCTGTATGAAACCACAGATGAATTTCTGCGGCATTTCGGATTGAACTCGCTCGACGAGTTGCCTGCACCAGATGAAACTTTATTGAATGGTAGTGGCGAAGTGTCGCCGCTTCCATCCGAAAATTTAAACCTTACGATAAAACTTGATGCCTGATTGTTGCCTGAAAGTGCATTGATTGGGCTTTTGTAAATATTTAATTCTGATAGATTTGAGGAGTTTTAAATGGAAATTAAAGGGAAAAAAATACTTCTGCTCGGCGGATGGGGCTTGGTAGGAACGGCTATTTGTAAAAAGCTGATCCCTCATCAGCCGAAGTCGATTGTCATCGGATCACTTCTGCAATCGCAGGCTGAAGAAGCTGTGGAAGACCTGAAACCCATCGCCGGCAAGATCGAACTCAAGGCGACTTGGGGAAATATCTTTGTGCGCACAGACTTCAAAGACACGCCGCGCAGTGTTATTCTGGATGACCATGAGAGCAGAATCACGTTGATTAAGGATGTCATGGAGCCGATCCACGAAGAAGACTACGGCAAGTTCTATCTTTATGAGATGATTACATCTGAAAAGCCTGACATCGTGATTGACTGTGTAAATTCTGCAACCATCCTTGCATATCAGGATGTTTACAGCACAGGTTTGAGGCTGTTGGGTGAGTTGCAGGAAGTGAAAGATGAAAAACTCTCTTCGGGGTTGCAGAAAGAAATGGAGATACTTCTTGGCAGCCTATACGTGCCACAATTAGTGCGCCATGTTCAGGTTTTACAACACGCTATGGAAGCCGCCGGATGTTTTTCATACTTGAAAGTCGGAACCTGCGGCACTGGCGGAATGGGCTTGAATATACCCTACACTCACTCAGAAGATCGTCCGTCACGGATGTTGTTGTCCAAGTCTTCGATGGCAGGGGCACATTCTTTGCTATTATTCCTGATGGGTCGCACACCGTCCGCGCCGTACATCAAAGAGATTAAACCTGCAGCGACGATTGCCTGGAAGGGCATCTCACATGGTGAGGTTCGCAAGGGCGGCAACGCCATTCCATTATTCGACTGCGACCCGGCAAATGCGGTGAACCTTACGGATAAGTTCGACGTTAAGGAGCCTAAAGGGCTGAAAAACCTGAACGCGAACCTGCAGGGTGTGTTCATTGACACTGGAGAAAATGGCATCTTTTCACTGGGCGAATTTTCCGCGATCACCACAGCCGAACAGATGGAATTTGTCACACCTGAAGAAATCGCAGATTGCCTGATCTGGGAGATCGAAGGCGGCAACAGCGGGCACGACATTGTTGCCGCGCTGGATTCGTCGGTCATGGGGCCAACCTACCGTTCCGGCGTGATGAGAAACTACGCCATCGACAAGATGAACAAACTTGTCGCCGAGCATAATGACGACAGCGTTGCTTATGAACTGCTTGGGCCGCCTCGTCTTTCCAAACTTTTGCATGAAGCCAACCTTTTGAAGCGCGTTGCCAAGAGCATCAATGGTGTGCTGGCGGCGGATGCTGGCGATCTTTCAGCGAAGATTACAGCGATGGTTGAGGAAGACGCTGATCTTCGTAGCCGCATCATTTCGATTGGCATCCCGATTTTACTGCCCGATGGCAAGAAATTATTACGGGCCCCATCGGTTCATGTTCCGAAAGACCCTTGGAAAACAGAATTTGACATCAATGCCGAGTCCATCAACAAATGGGCAGACGGCGGCTGGGTTGACCTGCGAGTCGAGAATATGAAGAAATGGCAGGATCGACTGGCGAAATTGATGGCTGAAGCAGAAGCCACACCTGAGAGCGACAGTAGCTCATGGTCTCAGAGGAATCGCGATTTCTGGGACGCTGATAATAGCCTCAATGAAGGCGAAGTCGTCGGATGGCTATTCATCGAAGAGGACAAAGGAAGGCGCATCAAGCGTTAGTATAAATAAAGATTGTGTATCTTCAAGCCAGGGGCAGAGATTACAATCTCTGCCTTTGGTTGTTTAAAAGCGCTGGGTGATTTGCGGATTTAATTAGTTTGGTCATGAAATTGCTTTGCTTGACGAGTGTATGAAGGTTTCTGGTGAGTATCATGCTGTTTGGTAGCCATTTAACTTGCCATCTGGAATTTATTTAGTAAACTTAAAGATTGCTGAGAAATCTTTGACTCGCAAAGTTGCATTGTTAAGATAAATTTAATCTGGTAGTCAAAAACAATGAATCTACCTCTAATTGCTATTGATGGCCCAGCGGGTGTGGGCAAATCCACGACCGCCAGGGCTGTCGCCCTCAGGTTGGGCATCCCCTTTCTCGACACAGGGGCTTTATATCGGGCTGTAACCTATGCTGTAATGAAAAACGGCATCAGTGCGACCGATGTTGCCGCTGTCAAACGGCTGCTGGAAAAAGTAAAGCTGACCATCATCCCCGGCGACAAAGAGCAACAGGTGTGGCTCGATGATGAGAACGTAACCCAATTTCTCCGGTCTCCTGAAGTTACCCAGAAGGTTAGCGAAGTCTGCGAGATTCATGAAGTGCGCATCTTCCTCGTTGACATGCAAAGGAACTGGGCGCGGCGCGGATTTGGCGTTGTCGAAGGACGAGATATTGGCACTGTGGTTTTCCCTAAAGCTGGCCTGAAGATTTTTATGACAGCCAACCCTGACATCCGAGCATTTAGGCGTGGGAAAGACCTTGGGATAAGTGAAGACTCTCAGGCATTGTCAACCCTTTCAAAGGAACTTGCCCGAAGAGACAAACGAGACAGCGAACGGGCGGATTCACCGCTTAGGCAGGCGGCTGATGCCATGTTAATTGACACCAGCGATATGACGCTCGACGAGCAGATCAATGCCATCCTCAGAATAATTGGCGAACGCTTTTCGATGAAGCTTTTCCAAGCTGTTCCGTATGTCGATTGAACCGTTCAGGAAAACCCGTTTTGGCTATCGTCTGATTCAGTTCACCGCCAGGGCATTTTTCAAGATTGTTTTCGGGCTTCGTGTCGAAGGATTGGAAAACGTACCGAAGACTGGCGCTTTTATTATTGCGGCAAACCACAAATCTTTGTTAGATCCGCCAATGGTGGGTTCAACCTGCCCGCGCGAGCTATATTTTGCCGCCAAGCGTGAACTGTTTTCCGTGCCGGTCATGGGCGCGATTATAAAATATGTAAATTCAGTGCCAGTGAATCGTTCGGGTTATGATCGCGAAGTGATTACCCTGCTAGGCGAAGCAATGAAAGCAGGTTATGGCATCATTATTTTCCCTGAGGGCACTCGCTATGTCGATGAAGTTCTCCATGCCCCAAAGGCTGGAATCGGGATGATTGCGGTGCGAAATGAGGTGCCGATATTGCCGGTTTTTATTAAAGGAAACACCATTCTTGGCAAGCAGATATTCCGGAGGTCGTTGCGCGTTAAATATGGTGTGCCATTTAACCTTGAAGATTTAGATTTGGAAGGCTTAATCGCCAAGGAAAAATATCGGATTGTGGCTTGGGAGACCATGAAGAGAATTGCTTCAATAGGTGGTGTCGATCCTCCCAGCCAAAATGACCCGACAGAATAGAGCTAATTTCATGGTTTTGAAAGACTTTTCTGATGGGTAAATAATTTTCGCATTGGCGGAAACTAAAGAAGTTTCATTTGCGTTCTATTATTTAAGGTGTTACCTTACACTTCTTTGGGCAGGAATGCCTAGTTCGTAAAATTCATTAACCACTAACCCAAGCACTGGCAAAGGAAAAACATGGCTAACGATCAAACCGTGTCATCAGCTGACCCCGCTGATGACTCCGTCATGGTTCCTTCCACCGATTCAAGAACGGATGGGAAATTAGAGCAAGATGCTCAATTGGAGCCGCAAAAGCATGATAATGTCTCATTAAAGGAAACTATTCTTGATGAGAAACTGAACACTCTAAGGTCAGGAAAAGTGATGTCGGAAGGATTAAATTATCCGGAGTATCCCGAAGAAGAGTTCGAGGAAATCATCATTGATATTGAAGATTTAGAAGAGTATGAAGGAAAAGCTCCTGAATCTCAAGCTGAGATGATTGCCCGGTATGTAGAAACCATGCGGGAATTCCGAGAGGGTGAGCTTGTATTCGGCAAAGTAGTTGCAATTAAAGAAACAGGTGTTTCAATTGACATTGGCTTCAAATCTGAAGGCATCATTAGTCGTGATGAGTTTGATGATCCAGAGCAAATTGAAATTGGTCAGGAAATCGAAGTCTGCATCGACAGTGTGGAAAACCGCGCTGGAACACTCGTATTATCCAAACGCAAAGCCGAATTTGCCAGAGTCTGGGAGAAAATTAACGAGCTGTATCGCACTGGCGAGATGGTTGAAGCGCAGATCGTGCGCCGCATCAAGGGCGGTATGGTTGTGGATATGTTTGGCGTTGAAGCATTCCTACCCGGTTCACAGATTGATGTTCATCCAGTGCGCGATTTCGATGCACTTGTGAACATGACCATGGACTTCCGCATTATCAAGGTGAACAACGCGCGCAAGAATGTTGTCTTGTCGCATAAAGTCCTTGTTGAAGAGAGCCTCCGGGAAATCCGTGAGAAAGTATTGGCAGAGCTTGAAGAAGGTCAGGTTGTTGAAGGCATCGTGAAGAACATCACCGACTTTGGTGTGTTTGTTGACCTCGGTGGCGTTGATGGCTTGCTCCACATTACAGACTTGTCATGGGGCAGAGTTTCTCATCCATCTGACGTTGTCAAACTGGACGAGAAGATCACTATCAAAGTACTTCACTACGACAAAGAAAAGCAACGCATCAGCCTTGGCTTGAAACAACTTAAAGAGCACCATTGGGATGAGATCGAGAAGAAATATCCTCTCGGCTCAAGCCAGAAGGGCAAAGTTGTTTCCATCGTCAAGTATGGCGCATTTGTTGAGCTTGAAGAAGGCGTTGAGGGCTTAGTTCATATCTCCGAAATGAGCTGGACACAGCACATCAAGCATCCTTCACAGATGGTTAGCGTTGCCGATGAAATTGATATCGTTATACTTAATATAGACCGGGAAAATCGCAAGATTTCACTCGGCATGAAGCAGATTGAAGAAGACCCGTGGGAACGCCTTGAGAAGGTGTTTGTTTCGGGTTCACGCCACAAAGGCACCGTGCGCGACTTAGTACCCTTTGGTGCATTTGTCGAGCTGGAACCGGGCATAGACGGCTTGATTCATATTTCTGATCTTTCCTGGACGCGCAAAGTTCGCCATCCCGGTGAGATAGTCAAGAAGAATCAGGAAATTGAAGTCGTTATTCTCAATTTTGACAAGAACGAACGTCGCATTGCCTTAGGCTACAAGCAACTTGAAGAAGATCCTTGGGATGACTTTGAAAAAGCCTATCCTATCCGCTCGCACAGTGAAGGATCAGTTATTCGCGTGTTGGAAAAGGGTGTCGTTGTAATGTTGCCACTTGGTGTTGAAGGCTTTATTCCAAATTCACAGCTTGGTAAGTCAATCGCTGGTGAAAACAAGAAGAAGATCAAAGAAGGTGACAACCTTGAATTGGAAGTCATCGAATTTGACAAAGCGAATCATCGCATCGTTCTATCGCACATGGCGATTGAAAGGTCAAAGGATCGGTCAAATTATCGCGGCTACAGAGAATCCTCAGTCGATAGCACTGGCACTACGATTGGTGATATGATCCGCAAGGCAAATCGGAATGATGATGAGCAAGACAGTACTGACAAAAAAGACGAAGCTACTATCGTGCCCGTAATTGAGCCAAATGTTGAAGCGAAATCAGACACTGGTGAAGTAAGTTTAGAAGTTGCTTTAGATGATGCCGAAGTGGTAATTGATCTAGAAGTTGAAGTCCCGGCTACACCTAAACCAGAAGTTGAAGTCCCGGCTACACCTGAGCCAGAAGTTGTAGTCTCGGCAGAACCAGAGGTTGAAGTCCCGGCTACACCTGAACCAGAAGTTGTAGTCTCGGCAGAACCAGAGGTTGAAGTCCCGGCTACACCTGAGCCAGAAGTTGAAGTCTCGGCTACACCTGAGCCAGAAGTTGAAGTCCCGGCTATGCCTGAGCCAGAAGTTGTAGTCTCGGCAGAACCAGAGGTTGAAGTCCCGGCTACACCTGAACCAGAAGTTGTAGTCTCGGCAGAACCAGAGGTTGAAGTCCCGGCTACACCTAAACCAGAAGTTGAAGTCCCGGCTGAGCCAGAAGTTGAAGTCTCGGCTATGCCTGAGCCAGAAGTTGAAGTCCCGGCTATGCCTGAACCAGAAGTTGAAGCCCCGACAGAACCTGAAGTTGAAGTCTCTACGGAACCTGAAGAAAAAAAGGTGGAATCTGAAGAGAGCACACCAGATAAACCGGATACAGAAGGCTAAGTAAGTCTAATATCTGCTATAATCATTAACTTGATTTAATTCAAACCCCTCAGATGATGAATTCCATTGACTGAGGGGTTTGTTTTCGGTTATCCCAGAGATTTTAGTTGCCGAATTGAGGTCAATTATGGCTTGAGCTAATCTTAGGCGGTTGGGTGTTCTCTGAAATTATGGTAGTGCATGGATTCGCTGGTTACCGGGAAAGCGCTTAATTAAGTACCTGACAAGTTGATTATTATTTCTGATTGTTTGAAATAAAGTCCGAATGTGTTGACTCAAGACCAGTCATAATATTAAATTATTAGACTTGATGAAATGCGCTCGTAGCTCAACTGGATAGAGTGTCTGGCTACGGACCAGAAGGTTGGGGGTTCGAATCCCTTCGGGCGTACGAAAAGGTTGATCTGTTTTCAGATCAACCTTTTTCAATTTTTGGTGGATTTACGGATTATCCATTAGAATAACAATCAGTACATCAACTTTCTGGTTGATTTGTGCATCATAATCGAGTTTGATAATCGGAAGTGTAAATACCGTTGGCTATTTAGTTAAAAATGTGGATAAATGGGGCACAGATATAGGAAAATCAGTAGATTAGAGTATTAACACCAAATTTGTTTAAAATCGTTTAAAAGTTTTTCACTTAGGTATTGCAATCAGAAAAAGGGCTTGTATATTATACTTCTTAGTTTGGGATTCTATTTATTTATTTGTTCAGCATTATGGTGTTGACAATCCCGAATTTGGCTCGTATATTATGTTGAAGCAATAAACAAGAAAAAGGGGGACGATCGGTTTCGACGGGGATATTAGGATCTTGAGCCTGCAAGTCGGGGATTACGGAAACCTCGTATAAATGCCGTAACAACATAATTGCCAACGAAGATTATTCGTACGCACTCGCCGCTTAATTAATTTTAACGGCACGCTCCACCAATGAGTTATCCGTTGTAATGGTGTTGAGCTAATCTAACGGTTTAGCCGATTCGTAAGTCGTGGGCGATGAGGTGAAAATTAAGCGACTGGGTAATACAACTGAGTGTCGATTCGCGGTGTATTGCTGAGATTTAATAACCGACTAAGCTTGTAGATGGTTTTTGTGCCATGTTCTCGGACCCGGGTTCGATTCCCGGCGTCTCCACCAATTGGAAAGTCTGACATTAGTCAGGATTGTTTTCGCTAGGGCAGCCCTTGCCCTGTATAAAATTGGGCATCGAGGTTTGTCTGTTCTACGTCATGGGTAGGCTGACTTTCGATTTGTACTTTACCCATGACGGAGAAAAAGAGAGAAGATGAATATCTATGTGGGAAACCTTGCCTATCAGATCACTGAAGACGACTTGCGTCAAGCTTTTGAAGCTTTCGGCGAGGTAGAATCAGCTCGAATTATCAGCGAACGTTATACAGGGCGTTCCAAGGGTTTCGGGTTTGTTGAAATGCCTGATGACGCCCAGGCACAGGCTGGAATTGACGGCTTAAACGGTACCGATCTTGCAGGTCGCACCTTAACAGCCAACGAAGCTCGTCCAAGGCCAAATGATCGTGGCAGCATGGGCGGTGCCGGTCCTCGTGGCGGCGGCGGTGGCGGTCGTCAGGGTGGCGGCGGTTTTGACCGTGGCGGTCGAGGTGGTTATTAATCGTTAGATTATAATAAGACCAAAATATTAAAACCGGAAGTTGCTTCGTCAACTTCCGGTTTTTCATTTTTAGATACGTTTGTCAAGCGTAACGTTAGTGGGGAAGCGGTTAGCGGATTAGGAAAATTCTCTGTGAAAGTGTTGCAGTTGACGTTTCCAGACGGACAAAATACGCACCTGAAGGCAGGTAATCTGCGACTATGCTCTGTGAATACACTCCCGACTGAGCGAAGCCATTGAAGACATCCAGAACGACCCTGCCATTTAAATCTATCACTGATAATGACACCTGAGAAGGCGATGTAAGATTATATCGCACAGTGGTGACTGCGTTAAATGGGTTTAGGTAGGTCTGGAGCATTTGAGTTGCGACATCCTGATCCTCATCAGGTTCTTCAACGAAATTGACATAGAATTCCAACGCTCCCATGTCGGGTGCATCACCGTAGTATTCCAGACCAACATTTAGTCCAGCGTCAATGCAAGGTGAATTTGGTTCCAGATTAAAGTCCAATGCCCCATTATGATAATCACTATTGACTATCAAAGGATCAGTATTGATATTTCCTTCACCCACGCCGATGTAAGTGTCGTTGCTGGTAGGAATGCCGCGGTCGTCAATCTGCATATCTGAGTAGCTGAAATCTATGGATTCAGGATCAATTCTGGAATCCAGATAGAATTGCTCTTCGCCGTTGTTCCAGATGATAGAGTTTACAACTGAAGGCAACACAAGTTCGTCGCCATTGCACTCCATGTAAATGCCGCCAGTCATGTAATCAGCTTCGTTGTTGACAATTGTGCAGTGCATAATTTCAGTGTGGGCAGCATAGTTATAGATGGCGGTGCCAGCGTAACTCCAATTGTCAAATATTATGCAACGATCTATGATGACTGTTGAATTTAGCCCAGTATAAACTCCAGCGCCATTTGCTTGCGCAACACCACCGTACATCCAACAACCGCTAATCATAGCCTCAACACCTTCACCAATAAACACAGCACCACCCATACCGTAATGGTTTCCTATCTGGTGTGCAGAATTCGCATAGAAAATGCAATCCAGAATTTCAACAACCGATTCGTTCAGTACCGCGATCCCAGCGCCCATGGCGCTTCCATTTTCATCAAATTGACAACCTTGTATTACAACATCCGAGTTGCCTTCGATGTATATCCCGCCGCCATATATTCCGGCATTGTTCTTCTCAAATCCGCAGTTCACGATCGAAGGGTTTGAGTTTTTCAAAGCAATTGCTCCTCCGCACCAGGAAGGATCGTCGTCTCTCGCTGGTCCCATCCCCGGTTCTTCGTAAACACTATTTCCGCCGAAATAGCAATCGGAAATTGTTGGGCTTGCATTTTCAATGTACATAGCTCCACCGCGGTATTGCTGATTTCCGGTGTCTGTGCCGTGACCAGAATTGAAGTAGAAACCGATCAGCCGAGCATCTGCATCTTCACCACTGTCAAACGTGACGGTGCTTCGTGCCTCAGCTGGTGAGATGTATGTATTGAACAAATCAGCTCTGTCATTTGTCTGAATGAACATGCTGGCAACGGTGATCGACTTGCCGTGAAAATTGATATTATCTGTGTATCGACCCCTTTGGACAAGGACGAGATCGCCTTCCTGAGCGAAATCTATCGCTTCCTGAATGCTCTCGAAATCTTCAGGAACATTCACAACGTTGGGAGGTTGAATGTTGGATTCAATCGCACCCATATCAGGTGCATCTCCGTTATAGTCCAAACCAAGATCAGTGCCAGCATCAATGCACGGTGAATTACCTCGTAAGTTGAAATTGTTTTGGTTGAGCGAGACAAATTGCGGATCGGAATCAATATTCCCGGCACCCCACTCGATGACGTTTCCATTGCTGGTGATGATTCCTTCTTGACCGCCCTGAATGTTGGAGTATGTCAGGTCAATGGATTCGGGCTCTTCATTGTAAAAATTCAGCATATAGACTTGGGAAGGGCTATTGTTCCAAATGATGCTGTTTACAACAAGTGGCATTTCAATCCTGCCAGGTGAAGCAAGGATGAAGAGACCAGCGCCAAGTGAGTCTGAGGTGTTGTTGGCAATGGTACAGTTGATGATTTCAGCATTATCGACATCGGTGTAAACACCGCCTCCACGCACCGCCGAATTCTCGAATATCTGGCAGCCAATGATTTGAGGTGCTCCATAAGCATCGCAATACACACCACCACCATCAGCGGCAGAAGTATTTGAGTAAATCAGGCAATCAAGGATAGTTCCATTTCCCAGAGCAACGCCACCGCCGTAACCGGGGCTTCCCATGTGAGGCTGTGCAAAGCTGTGATTGTCATATATTCTACAACCACTGACCGTGACAAACTCGCTGGAAATAGTGACCCCAGCGCCATAGGATGCCTGATTGTCAAAGATATCACAGTCAACAATTTCCGCCTGCGAGTGAAAGCCTGTGGAGATACCGCCGCCACCATCGGATGCGTAATTGTCTGTTACTTCACAATTGGTGATCAGTGGGGCTGAATCCTCACAAAATATTCCACCACCATAATATGTAGGAGACTCATCCCGAGGTGGTGACGGATCGCCATTCTGATAGGACAGCGAATTTCCTGAAATAATGCAATGTGAAATAATGGGATCTGACTGGTATGCGATAAAAATGCCTCCGCCCCGCCGATGACCATTATCATTGGGAAATCCAAGGGTGCCAGTGCCATTGGAGATGGTAAAGCCGATCAGCATCGCATTTCTGGATTCCTGATTGCGAAAGCTGACGACGCTTCCGTCTTCAGCGACCTGGATGACCGTTTTGCTGATAGCGCTCTCGCGGTGATGAACAAGGTATGAGCTAGCGACAATGATGTCTTTCCCGCTGAAATCCAAATTTTCTGTGTAGATTCCTTCGCGGACAATTACGGTATCACCGTCTTCAGATTGATTAATGGCGGTTTGAATGGAGTCAAAGTCATCCGGGACATTAATCTGGGTTCCAATTGCTGAAATTGGCAAGCAGAGTGTAGCTGCCAAAAGCAGAATTAAGATTGAATAATTAGCGTCTTTCATTGTGTCCTCCTCAAAGTAGAAAATTGACGTTAAGCGTACTTGGAATCCAGTGAAAAAAATTGCATTATTTTAAAGTACATAATAACAAATGAATGACTGTCTATCGTGCAATATATGCGTTTGTTGTAATTTGATCTGCAGAAAGAAAAAGTGCAAAAAGCAATGTGATCTGTGTCATATCTCTTGTCAGCATTCAATAGTGTCGAAAAGCAAAGGAATGACAAGTTGACTCTCACAGATTAAATCCGCAAAATGAGTGCCAGAATAGGACGAGAAAATGAAGCAGAAGAAATGAGGCTTAAGGTCAGGACTCCAGGAAAACAAGATTCTGAGGAGATTTACCAGCGTATGATATTGTTGTATTTGGATTTACGCCAGTTTGCCACTTCGCTGAGCGTCGCCTTCCAGCAATTGTTGTCAGGGAGAATTTTGTCGAGAATCATCTTGAGGTAGTTGAGGTAATGATTATGGCTCCTTCGGTTCCAGAATGTCTCCTGATGCCAGTTCAGATGCACCATCCCGCCCAACAAACGAATGTGTGAGAGCATGTCAAGGGCTGATTGGATATTGATGCCCGTCTTTCCTGCATAAGAGCTGTTGCCAAGTAATTCTGAAACTTGCACGTCCATAAGGTTGAAGGGAATTTCAATCAGGCTGAGGAGGGTAGGCACGTGCCCGCTCGGAAACCTCCAGTGTAATAGTAGCGTCGTAGCTGAACCCCAGAATCAAGATGGCGCTTGAATGTGCGGTGTTACTAGGGATTGACGCGATGGTGAAGAACAAGACGGCAGTGTTCGATCAGAAATTCACCTTGCGAACTGTGGAAACGGATCGGAAACTGGTGAAGCTGGCAAAGGGCATTCTTCACGCACTTGAATGTGATGCTTTCCCGCCTAATCCTGGATGGGTGTGTGCTGGGTGCAATGTTGGTAGTAGTTGTTACTTGGGGAGACGAGAATGAAAAAAGACACAGTGATTGTCATCTTGCGCGCCCTTCATTCTGCCGTTGAGTACGTCCTTGACTTTCTCGATGGCCCCAGGCGAAAGAAGAAGAAGGGATGAAAATAAAACAGCCGGCCTAAATGGGGTCGGTTGTTTTTTATACCAATTCAAAAAACAGGTATGATTTTCTATAGGGCAAAAATAAAATTTCCCAAATAAAAATTTCAACACCTGGGTGCCGTGCTTTCCGATTAATTGTTCCCAACACCGTGTAAGAGCGCTAAGAGACAACCGGGTATGGATCTGACAGAAACTTTGTTTTGGAAGCATGCTTTAATACTGAAAACTCTAATTTGCAAGCTTGCAAATTTCTTAAAACAGATTCATCTTGTAATTTATTAGGTGAGTTAATAATTTGCTTAAGGAGTTCTCCCGTTTAAATGCAACTCATTTGCTGTAGTTTGATAGAAGAACGTCCAAATTCGATAAAGATTCTGAAAGTATCCTCCGTTCTTCAGGCGTGTATGTGTAGACTGTATAAGGGGATTCATCCCAATTAATTTGATTATTCAGCAAATATCCTGATCCGGTTTGGGAACCTTTCAACATTCGCATCGTATTATTCACAATCGTTTCGAGATTAAGTCCAATTTGAACCTTTTTGTATGTGTCATAAATAACACCATACTCGTTTTCATATATGAAGATAACATGTAGGACAAGGTGCCCTGTGGAAACAATGGGAACATTATCAATAAGAAACCTGAAATTCCACTCAGTTTCCGGTTGAAGCTGCGTTAACTTAAAAATTGATCCAGTTTCAATGGAAATGTCGCCCCTATTTGCAGGCTTTGTATATCTTTTTAGAAGAATATCTCTCAGCATATCCGTTTGGTCACCACTGTACCCAACTAAACACTGTTTAATCTTGGCTATGTATTCAGAACTTCGATTAAAACATCTTACTTTAACACTTGTCTTCGCAGTAAGTGAAGTATTTATAGTGGATGAGTCAATAGAACCTTTAACGGAAGTATCAGCAGGCTTCTTGATTCCTGTGATAGAGTACCCTAACGTAAAGCTACTACTGTCTTCTTCAATAGTCAAATCAATAATCGGACGTTTTTCAATTGCAACAGAAGCATCCAACGTTCGCTTTATTGTATTTTGTTGCTTGAAATCTAAAAATAATGAAAATGCAGAGATGAGAATGGCAAGTCCTGACATTACAATAGTTATTACAGTCGTAAATTTTGTGGTTTGGGTCATCATTAACTCTTTCCTGAAAATTGGTTAACGACGGTATGTAGGTAATAATTTATAGTTTGTCAATAACTGAAGCATTAAAAAAATGGCGTAGTTTAAAATCATGAGGTAAAAATGGTAGAGATGAATTATTTTGACTCCTCAAACATTGAGGCGATTAGATATGATTCCGGTCATCGAGAACTGTATGTTCAATTCCTAACAGGTGTAACATACGTTTATTCGGGTGTACCCGATGAAAATTTTCAAGGGATAATGAACGCACCATCAAAAGGCAGCTACTTGAATCTGCATGTGAAAAAAGGTAATTATCCTTATCGGCGCGAAGGATTAGCAGTTCAAGTGAATGCAAGGGCACTCCGAAAAGTATCAAAATTAAACTTGGAATGCTGTGAGGGCACTTTTCACTTTCCACCCCAAAACCACCAACCAGCAACACCTTGCTGTCAAGGAATTGCGGGCGATTGCCTAGTCATCGTTTTTCTCATCTTCAGTGAAAGCAATAACATGCACATTCACAGCAAGCTGAACGGC
>CAZAGU010000036.1:0-24376 GCA_964484805.1 uncultured bacterium | reverse complement strand
AAAAAACACCCCGCCGAATTGACTCCAGCGGGGCGTTTATTTTTTGTACTCATACATTAACGGCTAAGGTATCACCTTCGTTGGCAAGGCTCAAACTCTCAATCTGGATACCTGCCTTCGCAGGAACGACAGCAAGGAAGAATGACCCTGAAAACGCTTCTCTGGGTTCCTGGTTAAGTCGGGAACGAGGGAAAAAATAAAGTACGGCAGCGGTAAAATTCCAACCTTTCAGGTTTTACCGATAGTCTAATATTGCAACGCTGCGAGTGTTGCCACTTGTCTCGCGTCTGCCGATGATATGCGGTTGCGACGGGATGGATATATCTACTAACAGCAAACCACCGCTTCCATCCGACACATAAGCAGTCTGTTCAAAGACCAACACCCGTCTCGCTTCACCATCAGTGTCAAAATGACTTGTCAAGTAGGGGGCAGCCGGGTTGCGGGTATTGATAATGTAAACACCAGCCTCACCTGCGGCTAGATAGGTTAAATTGTTGTGCAAGGTCAAATCAATCGCTGAAGTTGGTTCTCGAAAAAGGCTGACGAACTGAATCGCGTCGGCATTCCCAACATCGAAAATCTGCAACCCGCCGAACTCATCGCCACCATTCGATGCAATGAACGCATACCGTCCATTTAGCGCCACGCCTAGAAAATCAATCGCATTGTTCCTGAAAGAGCTACGTACGACAGGATTGTGAGCGTCAGCAATGTCGATGATCTGAAATGTTGACTGAATCGTTGACACGTAAGCGAAGCCACGATTTACAGCAACATGGCTGATACCGCCCTGAACGGCAGAAAGATAGGCTGGATGGCTGGGGTCGGCTATGTCAATCAATATCAAAGCGTTCCAGTTTGCAATGCAGGCGGTATTTTCCCAGAGACAGATGCGGTATGAGTTGGGCAGTGGATATTCGCTGACAATTTTCGGGTCGGATGGATCTGCAATGTTCACAATGCGCAGACCATTGTCCCAGTAGGCGATGTACACCAGTGAATCGCGAACGGCGATGTCTTCAGCTCGCCCGGGAGGAGTGTAGGTGCCGATCACTTCCAGATCGGATGGATCGGTTACATCAATGATCCTGACTCCTTCAGCCATATCGGCGACGATTGCCAGCAAGCCGGAGAATTGCGTCCTTAACGATACTGTATTGGAAAATTCAGATGTGCCGAAATTGTTTACTGCCCGTATTTTAAAATGGTATATTGTCAGAGATTCGAGATTGTTGATCACCCAGAAGTCAGAATTAGGGTCTATGTGAATCAGCAGATTTAAGTCAGTCGAATTCGATCCATAATACACCTCGAATCTGGTTTCATTGGCGGAATTATCCTGCCACTGAAGGCGGACGGACGATCTGCTCGGTTGACTGACTGATAAATTTTCGGGAGCTTTTGGAGCCGCGGCCAAAGTGGACACACGCAAGGTATCCGGCGATGGGGACGAACCAACGGCATTAAAGGCGTTGACAGTGTAATAGTAGGTGGTCGCTGGCTGACGACTGCCAAGACTGACAACTCTAGCGTTGGCACTGGCAACATGAATGGCTTTAAAATTGGAACGGTCGCCGATAGATTGATAAACTCGGAATCCCGACTCATCGGTGGAGTTGTCGTGCCACCGGAGCAGAATATCGGTCTCAGAAACAATATCCGCAGTGATTCCCGTTACCGGGAGCGGCGCTTCTGGAGGATCCGGCTCAGTGCTTGGGTTGTCTTTGCAACCGACGATTGCGATGGTTAGAATAATCGCCGCGATGAAAACAAGCCAGTGTTTTGTCTATTTATGTAAGTTCACTGTTTGTCGTAAGTTTTGTGTGTGCTGTTCGAAAATTTACAATGTCGTCCCTACAAAGGCAGTAACCCACAGCTTTCATTCGCTCCACACAGAAATAATTAATCTGTGTAATCCGCGAAATCTGTGGGTGAGTCATGGATTAGTAGCAAAGTGTCCAAGCAAGCCGGAGTTCTCACAGCTTGAAATAAAGCTTAAACCCTTTTTACTTAATATAATGGAATAAATTAAGGCAAACAGTGTTTTAATTTGTATCTTGATGCTTAAAATAAAAAATTCTTGGAGCGTGGTTCTTGCTTATTGAAGGTCAATTCACTAACTTTTCAAGTTACGCAGATTAGGATACTCAGGAGGAATGGAAAATTAAAGTTACAGCCCATTGGATTGTTGGTGCAATCGTTTTTGTAATTGCCCTGATCATACTTTTGTCCACAGTTGCGCCCACCACAAGTTTCTGGGATTGCGGTGAGTTCATCGCTGCCTCGCATACTCTGGGAGTTCCCCATCCACCAGGGGCGCCGTTTTTCTTGTTGCTCGGACGCCTGTTTTCAATGTTGCCCATCGGCAATGATGTAGGCTATCGGGTGAATTTGATCTCATGCCTGTTGTCAGTGTTTACGGTTCTGTTTCTGTATCTCTCTATCGTGCTGATCGTCCGGCAATGGCGCGGTAAGGAAGAAACAACTACTGACAAAATCACTGTTTACGGGAGTGCCGCGGTCGGAGCTCTGACCTTTGCCTTCTCACACAGTTTCTGGTTCAACACTGTTGAGGCTGAGGTTTATTCACCGAGCATGTTTTTTACAGCTGTTGTGGTTTATCTGGCGCTGTTGTGGCTGGAATACTCCGAAGTTCCCAAAGGCAACCGCATTTTGTTGTTCATCTTTTACCTGATCGGACTGTCAACTGGTGTGCATCTGCTGAATGTGTTGACGATTTTGTCCATCACGTATATTGTTGCCTATAAAAAATTTCCGGCTTCGCCCAAGATGTTTCTCGCCACGGGTTTGATCGGCGCGGGCATCACCTTTCTCATATATCCGGGCTTGATTCAAGGGCTTCCGACAATGATAACGCACTTCTCTATATGGAGTGTGGTGATAATTTTCGTCGGGCTGGTGATTCTGGCTTTCTATTTAATCAAAAAAGACCAACGGGTCGCCGCCTTTGGCGTGCTGTCAATACTACTCGTGTTCATTGGCTATTCGACCTACATAATGATTAAAATCCGTTCGGGGATGGACCCATTCCTAGATGAAAACGACCCCGAAACCTGGGCGAAACTGCTGTCATATCTGAACCGTGAGCAATATGGCTCCGAAAGCCTTATAGCTTCGATGTTTGATCGGAAGGCACCCTTCTGGTCTTATCAGATCAACAAGATGTACATCCGCTATTTCAACTGGCAGTTCCTCGGTGGTCAAGGCACACCAATGCTGATATTCCCGTTCCTGCTGGGCATAATCGGAATGGTGCATCATTTCTTCCGCGACTCGAAACACGCCTTTGTTGTTTTCACGCTGTTCATTATGACCGGGCTGGCGATTATTCTCTATGTCAATCAGCCAGATCCGCAACCTCGCGAGCGTGATTACTCTTATGTAGGATCGTTCTATGCCTTCGCCATCTGGATCGGCATCGGAGTCATTACACTGATCGAGATGATTCAGGATGGCTTGAAGAAAATCAATCCTTCTGTGACAGCGATTGGCGTGACGGCTGTTTGTTTGATTGCCGCACCTGTACAGATGGTTGTGAAAAATTATCACACCCACGACCGCAGTGGCAATTATGTCGCTTGGGATTACTCCTACAATCTGCTCCAGACCTGCGAACCCAACGCAATACTATACACCAACGGCGATAATGACACCTTCCCACTCTGGTATCTACAGATGGTAGAGGGCGTGCGGACGGATGTGAGAGTGGCTAACCTGAGCTTGCTGAACACCGGCTGGTTTATCCAGCAGATCCGCGATAAAGACCCCAAAGTACCGATGCCGAGTAAAATCAACGACAGCTACATCAAAAATGTCATTGATTCCCGTGAAGTAAACTCGCTGATTGACCGGCGCTGGCAGGAAACCCGCAAGGTGTCCATTGATGGACCTACTATTGATTCAGATCGACTGGTCTGGGATGTACCGGCGCCTCTTTCATATCCTATCGGCCCTGGTGGTGCAAACGAGTATTTCCTGAGGGTGCAGGATTTAATGATCCTGAATACAATTGCCGCCAATCACTGGGAACGCCCGATTTACTTTGCAGTTACGGTTTCTGACGACAATCTCATCGGGTTGCGGAATATTAAGGATCCGAGTAAAAATTATCTGTCTATGGAAGGATTGGCGTTTAAACTGCATCCTGAACCCGTTCCGATGATTGATGGGGGAAAGATTGCCGAGAACATGTTCTATAAATATAAATACCGGAATATTGACAACCCGGATGTATATTTCAACCCGAACATTCAGAAACTCCTTGGCAATTATCGTCAGGGTCTGATCCAGCTTGCGTTTACATATCTTTCGACATCTAAAGCATCCGGCGACAGCAGTATCGTAAACTCTGATCTGCCGCTGGAGAAACGTTTGGAAATTCTTGATACTCTGTCACCCTACGACAAAGCCTTGACGGCGCTTGATTTTATGGAGAGCACGGTTCCTGAAGACCTGATTCCGATTAAATATGATCTTATCAGTTTGCAGATTGGTCGTTTGTATGCTTCATTGGGCAAACCCGAAGGCATGACCCAAAGGTTGGATCGGTTGGTGGAAGAGTATTCTCCTCTTGATTTCAACCGTGCCTACGAATATGCTGTGTATTATCTGTCTGAAGCGAAGAACATGGAGCGGGCTCAACGCTTACTTGACTATTGCCTTCAGCTGAATCCATCGCTTGAAGCTCATCAACGTGTGGCTTACGCCTGGATGCAACTCGCGCCAGATACAACCTACATCTGGGATATCTTTGATCGATTCCTAGCACAGCACAATGATCGTCAAACTAAGCTTCAGGTAGCCTCGCAGGCAACCATGCTGGGTTTGGACAATTTGGCGTTTTCGATCTATGAACCGCTCTGGATGGCGAACCCAAGCGACCGGGAGGCTGTTGCAGGGATGATTGAATACTATACGCGACACGCAAACTACGATCGCGCAAAGACTTTGATACGCGATTGGCTTGGCGCATTTCCTAATGATATGGAAATGACCCAAAAAATGCTTGAGCTTGAAATGCTGAGTAAAGATGCCCAGACATTACCGTAGGCATACAAATTGCTGAATATAAGCGTTATCATTCCACACGCTGGCGGGCGAGAGATTTTACGGAGATGTCTGAAATCCCTTGCAGATTCTGCTTCGCAACCGCTTGAAACAGTCATCGTTCATAATGGTCCTGTTGACGATGTCGATAATGACACTCTGAGCGGACTGGAAAACGTGCATGTTTTGCGCTACGAGTGCAATCTTGGCTTTGCTCCAGCCTGTAACCGCGGTGTTGAGGCGGCAAAAGGCGATCTGGTTTTCCTGCTGAACAACGATGCCACAGTTGAGCCGGATTGTTTGGCGATTCTTGCACAGGCATTTGAAGGTAACGAGACGACTGGCGCTGTCCAGCCAAAAATCCGGTCACTGGTGAAGAGGGATCATTTTGATTATTCATCAGGCGCTGGTGGTGAAATGGACAGATACGGCTTCCCCTTCGCAAGAGGGCGTGTCTTTGACACATTAGAGATAGACGAAGGACAATATAACGATGCTCGTCAGGTATTCTGGGGCGCTGGGGCGGCGCTAATGATTCGCCGTGGGCTTTATCTTGAAGCTGGCGGGTTGGAAGAGCCATTTTTCGCTCACATGGAAGAGATAGATTTTCTCTGGCGCATTCAACTGATGGGCTACAAAGTCTTTGCCTTTCCCCAGGCGGTTGCCTGGCATGAAGGCGCGATTACCATCAAAGCGGGTTCATTTCGTAAGCATTACCTTAATCACAGAAACAGTCTGGCAACTTTGTTCAGAAACTACAGTTTTTTCTCTGTGGCATCATATTTACCGCTTCGGCTTGGACTTGACGTTGTTCTTTCGTTATATTCACTACTCCAGAGAGATTTTGTCAGATTATTTGCGGTAGTACGCGCAAACTGTTGGTTCTGGGCTTCTCTGCCTTATCTTATAAGCAGTCGGAAACAGGTTCAGCGTCTCAGGCGAGTTCCTGAGAAAGAGATACTTGACAGATTGTACTCGAAGCCAATTGTTTGGCAGTACTTTATCCGTAAAAAACGCACTTGGAAACAACTAAACGATCCGAACGCTTAAACGAAGCTCGGTTTACTGAGGCTTTGTAAGCAAGGAATACAAACTATTGAAACCATTCATGGAGGCAGCTACCATGCGCAATTTGGTTGGGGTGTTAGCATTCGTAATAACTCTTCTTCTTTTGACCCCGAGTTTTACCTTAGCTGAACAGGCGAACGACTTAAAGAAATTTTCAGTCGAGTTAAAGTTTGGCGGCGGTTACTACGCCATGCAAGATGTTAATGACTATCTACCCGAAGTAGAATTCTTGACCTACCCCGGGTCGGACGAAGATAATGTTAATGTCGAAGGCCAGTTCGGTTTTGGATTTGCATATCGTACCATGCACAACTTCGGTTGGGTGTTTGGCTATAACTTCTTGTCAACAGGCATTATGCCTGATTATCGCAGGAATGCTTTCTACCCGCAGGCACAAGGTGCCGAGAGCTGGGTTGAGCAAAGGGTCAGCGGTTCTGAATTCTACATTATGCCGACCTGGTATTGGGGTTGGGGTAACAAAGAAATCAGTTTTTCCGCCGGTCCTGCAGTTTACAGCGCAACACTTGATCGCACCGTTTCTATCGTTCGCAACGCTGGTTCAGGCGCGAATTCGGCAGGTAGCTTCAACGACGCTACGGGTAAAGGTCTTGGTCTGCTCATTAACGTAGGCCTTGAATTCCCGGTCTGGAAATCCACCAATATCTTTGTTAATGGCGGTTTCCGTCTTGCCAATGTCGGCGAACTCACCTATGACGACGCTTCAGACATCGAACAGACTGTTTGGATGAACACCAACAGCAATTCTAAATTCTCAGTTGATTTCACGGGCGCTTTCCTCGGAGCTGGCCTCCGTTGGTACTACGCTCCTTCAACTGAATGGCGTAATTTAGAGTAATAAGCGTAGTTAAGAATTTCTAAGGTGAAAAAAGACAACTGGGAAGATTCGTCTTGCCCGATTTGTCCTGATGGCGCACGAGCCACTCATTTCATTGAATGCGGCGATCGCTTCAATGAGCCTGCAAAAGAGAAGTTTCGGCTAGTCAGATGCCCTGAATGTGGGTTGATTTTCTTAAATCCCCGCCTTTCAAAAGAGGCTTCTGAGATTGCTTATCGAGAGGAAGGGTATGATCCCTTCCTCTCGTTGCAAAAACCAGTCAGCACTTTCGAACGTATGTACTCGACTGCGCGGCAGTTTATGCTAAGCTGGAAGAAACGACTCGTGGCAGGGCTCATTAAGCCCGGTGCTTTTGTGCTTGATGGCGGGTGCAGTACAGGAGAATTCCTGAATATCCTCAAGGACAGATATATTGTCGAAGGATTTGAGCCCGAATCTGCCGCAGCCCTCTGGGCACGCGAACAGTTCGGGCTTAGTGTTCAGACGGGCGATTTTGATACTGCCACACCATCTAGAAATCAGTATGATCTGATCACGCTCTGGCATGTGCTGGAACACCTGCCGTCTCCGTCCGATGGACTTAAAAAGCTCCATTCACTATTATCCGACTCAGGCAAGATACTTATTGCGGTTCCAAATGTTGCTTCTCTAGACGCTAAAATCTATGGGAAGTATTGGGTTCCGCTTGATGCTCCGCGGCATCTCTGGCATTTTACGCCGGAAACAATGGCAAAGCTTGCTGAAAAATGTGGACTGCGCATCGAATCGCAAGGCTTGCTTCCGTTAGACCCGATTTATAACTCTCTCCTCAGTGAAAAGATGGACATTCAAGCCAACGGGCGCGCGCGCATTTTCGTTACTCCCCTTCGGCTTCCCATTAGCATCGCTGGATCATATCTGTACGGCTTATTCACAGGTAACCATTCGAGTGTTTACTATGTGCTTACCGCTTCATAAAATCGTTACACTTTCCGGGCTGATTTTCGCGCTGTTGCTCATTGCTTCCGGATGTAAAATGACCGAGAGATCAGTTGGCATTGAAGGCTCGGCAATAGTTGTCGCCGATCCTGCCGATCAGGCAGTAGTTCAACCTCACTTCGACCGGACACTTGGAGCGATCCGCGATACGCCACAGCCTGAGCCTCGCTTCAACCTGACCTGGATTACCTCAGAAGAACTTTTAAACAATACCCTCACACCGATAATATTCATGACTGCCGCACTGAACGGATCCGGCCCCACGGCGGAGTACGTTCGATCTATGTTGAGCCCGGATGTCATTAAAGGCGTTGAATCTAGGGATTATATGATTTTCAAGCGTGAAAATCCTTGGGCAAAACCACAGCTTCTGATGATTCTCGTCGGTAGAAACAGCGCAGAACTCGCTGAAAATGTTGCGACGTGGGCGGACACATTGCTGAAGTGGTCTGTGGAATTTGAACGGGCACGGATTACTGAACAACTTTTTGACAAAGCCGAGCAGATTGATATTGAAGAGCAAATGACGGCGAAGTATGGGTTCAAAATCCGCGTGCAGCGAGATTATGCCATCGCGCAGGAGAACGAGGATCAGAATTTCGTGAGGTTTATTCGCCATTTTCCAGATCGCTGGGTGGCTGTGGCTTGGGGTGATATTGATGCAGATTCTTCTCTGACGGCTGATTTCATTATAAATCGTCGGGCGGAGATTGGGTTGGCATATCTGGATCCTGTGGAAATCTATCGCGACCGATGCCAATCGGAGGACACTCGACTGGGCGATGCAGATGCAATTCTGGTGCGCGGGATATGGTCAACGATTGACCCGACGGGTGGAGGTCCATTTTTTACTTATGGGATGGTTGACAGGGAGCGTGGTAAATACTACCTTGTTGATTGTGTTGCATTTGCGCCGGGTGAAAGAAAGATGTCTCTACTTTGGCAACTTGATGCAATAGCGCAGACGTTTCAAATGCCAAAGGATGTTGACTGACAAGGTAAAGCATTCATCGTTTTGCGAGAAAGAATTTATCCACAGATTTCGCGGATTGCGCAGATTAAGGGATGAAAGCCCTTGGTTCCAGCCTTCGCTGAAACGCATAAGGAAGAATAATCCTGAAATCAAAACTGGATACCCGCCTTCGCGGGTATGACAGCGCAGGGGGCGTTTGGTGCGCTCGATGATCGTGAAGGTAACTCTCGAACTCTTATGAGATTGCTTCGTCGCTTTGCTTCCTCACAAAGACGGATAGGGATGCGGTGGATACCAGTCTTCGCTGGAACGACATAAGGAAAAATGCCATGAAAGTCAAAACTGGATACCGACTTTCGTCGGTACGACGTGGTGTTGGTACGTCTGACGCGCTTGATGATTGATGGCGTTTATACTCGTTCCCACGCTCCCGCGTGGGAACGACGAATGCAGTGAAAGGTTTTACGCCGGAATGCAGTCGCTTCCGGGCTACTTCTCGCAATCAGTGAAATAGGTTCATTTAGGGAGTGACAATTTCCAGCCTTCACCGGAACGACTGTGCGAGGCAAAACAACAGCAAATACATTTCGTTCACATAAACATTTAGAATGCACCATGAAAGTCATTTTTTTAATGGGCTCGGATAACGACAAGGATGTTGTTCTGAAATCCCAGCCTTTTTACGAATACTTCAAAATCGACGTTGATTTCGTCGTGTCTTCCGCTCATCGCAACCCAGAAAAGACCGCGAAGCTCGCCGCGGAAGCTCGCCAGAATGGCTACTCAGCGATCATTTGCGCGGCTGGCATGGCGGCGCATCTGGCTGGAATGGTCGCATCGCATAGCGATCTTCCTGTAATCGGCGTACCGATGCCCGGTGGCATGATGGACGGGCTCGACGCTCTGCTTTCAACCGTGCAGATGCCGAGCGGAATTCCTGTCGCAACACTCGCAGTTGGCAAAGCTGGCGCGATTAACTCAGCAGTGTTCTGCGCCCGGATGTTTGCCGCGAATGACGCAAAAGTCTTGAAACAACTGAAAGCTTTCGTTGCCAACGGATGCAAACTTGGCTGAGCAAATCGAACGAAAACGGGTTCTGATAACCGGCGTGAATGGTCTGCTGGGACAGAAGCTCAGCATAGCTTTTACCCCCAACCGCTATGAGTTGTTCGGGATTGACCTTGCGCCAAAGAAGACATTGGAAATACTTCCATTGCAATATCATCAGCTTGACCTGACCGAAAGAAAAGAGACCGTTGAACTGATTAAAGAAATCAACCCCGACGTAATTGTCCACACTGCCGCGCTGACAGACGTTGATGGTTGCGAGCGGAAGAAGGAATACTGCTGGAAGATCAATGTTGATGCCACAAACAATGTCATCGACGGCGGAAAACCCAGCAAAGCGCATATCATTTTTATCTCGTCGGACTATATCTTTGACGGTAGCGCCGGACCTTACTCGGAAACTGACCAGCCCAACCCGCTTTCGTACTACGGGAAAACCAAGCTGGCTTCGGAAAATATCCTGCGAGGTCAAAGCGATCCCTGGACAATAATCCGCACAATTGTGCTATATGGATTCGGCGCAAAACTCCGCGCTAGCTTCATCACCTGGTTGCTCAAAGAACTTCGCGCCGGCAATCCTGTACGAATCGTAGATGATCAATGGGGTAATATGGCACTAGCGGATGATCTGGCAAATGCCATCGAGCGTTGCGTGAACTTGAATAAAACTGGTATTTACAATGTCGGTAGCAGTGATTTCATGTCACGGTATGAGTTTGCTCAGAAAACCGCCGAAATATTCGAGCTTGATGCCTCATTAATTACGCCAATTAAAACCTCAGACTTGAAGCAACTGGCAGAAAGACCGTTAAAGTCAGGTTTAACAATTGAAAAAGTGCAACGTGAACTATATATTACTCCACATGACACCCGTGAAGACTTGAAGATTTATCGGGATCAGGAGACGCTGTACATTAATGCGCAGATTGATCGTTCGCCAGAGTGAATTTAACTTAAGTGTCAGATGAAAGATGCCCTTGTCATAATTCCCACGTATAATGAACGTGAAAATATCGAGTCTGTTATCGCGCGAGCACTCGAACAGACCGACAGTGTCGAGATTTTGGTTGTTGACGACAATTCTCCCGATGGCACAGGTGATTTTGTAGCTAACCTGTGTGAAACAAATCCACGGGTACATTTGCATCGACGGGCGGGAAAGCTTGGACTTGGCACGGCTTACATCGAAGGCTTCAAATACGCGCTTCGCGAAGGTTATAAGTATATCTTCGAGATGGATGCCGATTTTTCTCACGACCCAAAAGAGATCCCGAATTTTCTTAAAGCCATCCAAAATGCCGATCTGGTCATCGGTTCGCGCTACATTACAGGCGTGAATGTTGTGAACTGGCCCCTTTCTCGACTGCTTCTCAGCTATTTTGCTTCAGCTTACACCAGAATTATAACACGGATGCCGATCCGCGACGCCACGGGCGGTTTCAAATGCTTCCGTCGTGAAACGCTCGAAGCGTTGGACTTTAAAAAGATCAACTCAGGCGGCTACTCTTTCCAGATTGAAATGAACTGGCATGTCTGGATGAAAGGCTTCCGCATTCTCGAGATTCCAATCATTTTTGTTGACCGCACTGTTGGGCAATCTAAAATGTCAAAATCCATCGTCCGCGAAGCGATATTTGTCGTCTGGAAATTGGGCATTGCTGGTTTATTCCGTCGCAAAGAAGTGAGATAATTCGGTGAATCCTGACAGCCGTATCGATGTATCGGTCATTATTGTCAACTACAACGTGAAACACTTCCTTGAGCAGTGCCTGCGGTCGGTGTATGCTGCCGGCGATGGTTTGAAGCTGGAAGTGTTCGTGGTGGATAACGCCTCCTCAGATGGCTCAATCGAGTACCTCCAGCCTAAATTCCCTGATGTAATCTACATCGTCAACAAAGACAACATCGGCTTCGGTCGAGCGAACAACATGGCTCTCGAACGAGCTACCGGCAAATACCTCTTTGTTCTTAACCCAGACACGCTACTCGGTGAAGACTCGCTCCAAGCCATGATAAAGTATATGGATGAGCATCCGCAGGTTGGCGCGATGGGGCCTAAGATTCTATCGCGCACCGGAGCATTCGACAAGACATCCAAGCGAGGTTTGCCAACACCCTGGGTATCATTCTGCCGCATTTCTGGACTGTCTCGTATTTTCCCTAAAAGTAAAACCTTCGGACGCTACGATCTGCTCTATCTCGATCCCGACCAACCAGCCGAAATCGACGCGCTCGCTGGTTCCAGCATGTTCGTCCGCTATCAAGCCTACATAGATACTGCTGGCTTCGACCCTGACTTTTTCATGTACGGCGAAGACATTGACTGGAGCTACCGCATCAAGCTGGTAGGTTGGGAAGTGCATTACGCGCCGGTGACGAAGATTGTTCACTTCCGTGGAGAATCAACCAAACGTAGCACTATTGACCGAGACAAAGCCTTCTACGGAGCGATGCACCTCTTCGCCGACAAGCACTTTCGCGGTAGCCATCCGACGCTGGGACATAGCCTGATCAATCTGGGCATCGTCCTCGCTCACGCCGCGGCTCGCGTCCGAAAGGTCTGGGGCAGGATTGCAGCGCCGCTGATTGACTGGCTTGGCATCTGGCTGGTGTTTATTCTCGCGCGCTGGGTGAGAACGTTGCCCATCTGGATTGACCTCGGCTACAGCGAGTGGTCATCGCTGGGCTTGAGTCCGCTTGCGTATCTGGCAATTTCAATACAATCAACGGTTTGGGTGGGAGCTATAGCGGGTTTCGGGGTCTATGGTATTCGGCGAGGTCAGAAGAATATGCTGATGTGGGGCTTCGTGATCGGTTTTCTCCTGAACAGCAGTTTCACATTTTTCTTTCAGCAGTTTGCTTATTCGCGATTTGCCACGCTGTTTGCGATGCTAGTCGGCGGATTATACGTTATTGGCTGGCGAGCGTTTTACAATCATTTCACCGAGAGCAAACCCTACCGCAGTTTCTTGAAGCGGCGGGCGCTGGTCGTTGGCGCTGGTGAAGTGGCGTTGGCTGTGTCCGCGGGAATTCAGAAAAACAGCGCCTTGCCATATAATGTGCTGGGATTTATTGACGATGACCAATCCAATGCGGGTGTATTGATTAACCATTTGCCAATTTTTGGTTCAGAAGCCGAAATTGAACGCGTCGTCCGCCAGGAAGATATCGAAGAAATCATTTTCGCCTATGACAACACCGATTACAGCCACGTTCTGGACATTGTTGGCAGGATTGGCAGTTTCAGGCGGGTCAATTTTAAGATAATTACCCGCGAACTGCTGGAAAAATCGGACGAAATCCCGCTGTTGACTGTGGATTATCTCGCGCCAAGAGGATGGACTAGTTCATTGCGAAGAATCACTTCACTTGCATTCAAGCGATAAATTCACCAACTTATTAAGCTGTGGAAAAAACGAGCCGAAGGAATTCGCTGAAGGCAGATGATGAAACATTACACCCTAGATTTTGAAAAACCGATCCGCGAACTTGAGGTCAAGATCGACGAACTTGAGTTTATGACACAGGATGGCGTGGTTGGGCTTGAAAGTGAGATCAAACGGTTGCGTCGCAAGGCTGAAAAGATGCGGAAAGACATCTATTCAAAACTGACTCGCTGGCAGCATGTTCAGCTCGCTCGCCATCCAATGCGCCCGTTTATGTTGGATTACATCGCCCGAATTTTCGAAGACTTCGTGGAGTTGCACGGCGATCGTAATTTTCGGGATGACAAAGCGATCATCGCCGGGCTTGCTTACCTGAAGACCAAACGCAATCAAAATGCGGACGCTCCCGACACACGGATGCGCATTGCAGTCATTGGCCACCAAAAAGGACGCGGGACTAAGGAAAACCTTGAGCGCAACTTTGCGATGCCGCATCCTGAAGGCTACCGCAAAGCCCGTCGTATTATGCGTTTGGCTGAAAAGTTTGACATTCCCATTCTAACGATTATTGACACTCCGGGCGCTTATCCCGGTCTTGGTGCCGAAGAACGCGGGCAAGCTGCCGCGATAGCTGAAAATCTGTTTGAAATGGCACAGCTTGAAGTGCCGACGATTGCTGTGATAATCGGCGAAGGTGGATCTGGCGGCGCGCTGGCTTTAGGCGTTGCCGATAGGGTTTACATGCTGGAACATGCGGTCTATTCCGTCATCAGCCCCGAAGGGTGCGCGTCAATTCTGTTCCGCGATGCCGCCCAGGCGAAAAAAGCCGCCGATGCCATGAAAGTTACGTCAGCAGACTTGATCAAAGAGGAGCTGATTGATGGTATAATTTCCGAGCCCATCGGTGGAGCGCACCATGATGTGGATGCGGTAGCGGCAGATATTCTCAAGCTGATAACCGCTGAATTTACTAAGCTACAGCGATTGAAACCAGATGTGCGAATTCAGAAGCGCATTGAAAAATATCTCCAGATGGGACACTGGAAGGAGGATTAACGCCAGATGAATAAGAAAACAGTGAAGACAGTTGAACCGATCAGACTTCGCGTGCGGTACAGCGAAGTTGACCGGATGAACTATTGCTATCATGTCAACTATTTGCAGTACTTCGAGATTGGTCGCACCGAATGGTTGCGGCAGATCTGGAAGTCATACAAAGAGCTGGAAGATGATCAGATTGGGATGGTGGTCATTGAAGCGAATCTGAAATACCATCACCCAGCATTTTACGACGACGATCTTGCGATAACGATAATTTGCAACGAATGGGGTTTCAGCCGGATTAACTTTTTGTATGAAATCAGGCGGCATGGCGAGGATTCGGTGCTATGTAGTGGCTCGACCCGTTTGTGTTTTGTGGGCAAAGACAAAAAACCGACTCGCATCCCGGAAGAACTGAAGAACGTGTTAGACGGCAACGCTGAATAAAAGACAGAATTTTCGGAAATTTTGAAAAGTATTCAAGAATTTCATAATTTTGACGTAACATATACAAGAAGCCGATAGAAATCATGTTTTAATGCAGAACGCTTATAGCAAATCTCTTGACTTAAGCAATTCGGCGTTATAAATTGGTTCAATGTTGCTTCAGTGCAGATATTTTAGTCTTTTTCACAAGTCGGAGTGCGATTCTAACAGTTTGATAGGGTTTTCTGGAAAGCGTTTTCGTTTTTTAACATCTACCAGATGACCCGTGCGTATTTTTGTTCCGGGCATCTGTCCGGAATTTTCGTTTAAAATAGGTTTAGATGCAGATTTACCAAAGACATCAATCGCATGCCTTTCTGATTTTTGTGATTGCGCTGGCGATGATTGCGGCTGGGGATTCCGCATTCGCCGATGCGCAGAACATCAGCCTCACATCCAGCTCCGACGCAGGCGTGAGTATCACCGTCAATCCTGCCATTTCGGGAAATGTCGCCATTGCTGATGGCGAAGTGTTCCTGCAACTTCGCGGCAGTGATGTGGTTGATCTTCCCGGCGGCGTTCAGGAACCTGTTTATCTCATCAATGTTGCCATACCTCAGGATGCCAACCCATCGGCTTCAGTTGTGGCGCAACAGGCGGGGCAAATCTGGCATGGCAGACTGGCGAAGACGCTGGAATCCGAGCGCGAGACGGCAGATGACTTGCCGCGCAATTTTTCGGCGGGTGAGTCCAACCGTGGTGACGGTGTGTTGGGAAAGATTCAATACTCAATGATTGCCGGTTTACGGGTGATGCGCATCCCAGTCTTTCCACTTAGAGCTTCCCACAACCCTGACATCCTGCAACTGAACCAGAACATCCAGATCAACGTAAAATTTTACAGCGGCGCATCCAAGCCGGCAAACGGCAAGAACACCAGCGCCATTCACGGTCATTTGAGCCGGCTGGCAGAAATGACTGTCATCAACCCAGATCAGGCTCGAACTTTCCTCCACCAGCAGACAGCAGATTTCACCGAATACAACTGGCCGCAAGGCTTCCTCTATAAATTCCCGGTCGTCTTCGAAGGCGTGTACAAGATCACCTTTGAAGGCTTGAAGACAAAGGGAGTCTCACTCCCAAACGCAGGCTTACCTTCAGACCGACTCAGACTGTTTGGATCAGACGGCTTGCCACTGCCTGAAGCGCCCAGCGACAGCGTGGCGATTGGCTTGCGCGAGTGTCCTGTGTACATTGAAGATGGCGGCGATGGTCTGTTTGAACCTGGCGACTGGATGGCATTTTACGCCCGTGGCGCTGGCGGCTGGGTCGCCAAAGGAGACTCAGACTGGGTTTATCAGACAAACCCATTTGCGACCGAGAATACATACTGGTTTAACATAGATCCCGCTGGCGGTGGTCTCAGAATGGAGGCAATCGCTGAAGCTTCCGACCCGGACACCGTAGTCAGCGCGGCTCCAACTCGAATCTATCAGGAAACAGACCGCTTTATCTACGGATCAGACAGCTTCGTCGGCGGTGGTCGATTCTGGTATTCATACACCTTCGACGGCGTTTCGCGTATGTCCAGCGTGGTGAATCTTGACTCGCCAGACTTCTCACGACCGGTAGATTTAAGGGTGAGGATTGTCAAGAGTGGAACGAGCTATTCAAACAATCCGGTAATGAAGCTCTTGTTGAACAATGAAGAATTCACGCGCTTTGAAATACGCTCAAGTTCGACCTCAGCAAATGGAGTTACTTCATTTCCCTTGGAAAGTGACCTGTTGCGAAGCGACGCAAATTCTTTGCTCTTCGAGCAAACCCGGTCGGGAATGCGAGCCCTGTTTGACTGGCTGGATTTAGAATACACTGCCCAGTTGAACAACGCGCGTAATTTTGAATCCATCGCGGTTGATCAGACTGTCGAGTATGATTTTACTGATGTGAGCGAGCCGTGGGTGTTCGACGTAACCAATCATTATAACATCCGATACAAACAGGGCGAAAGCCTGACGATGGCTGAAAATGTGCACACACTTCGCCGTTATAGCCTTCTACCAGGTTCTGGCTTCAAGACTTTGAACGCTCAGTTTGCCGAGTATTTTCCGCCGGAATCGGATTTTCCAGACTTGCTGAACCCAGCCAACGCTGCTCAAAGTATTCTCATTGTACCAGATGTTTACTATGATCTTTGTGAAAGACTAAAAGAACATCATACTGTATTTCGCGATATGAGATCCGCTCGTGTCAGATTGTCGGAAATATACAACCGCTTCTCAATGGGTGTGCCCGATCCGGCAGCTATCAGAAATTTCCTGCACTATGCGGTCTCTGAGCCTTGGAACACACCGCCGGACTTCGTGACATTCTGTGGTGATGGCGACTATAACTACCGGAACATCGACCGCCCTGAGCTTGAAGGATTTCTGCCGACCTACCAGTATAAATATGATATTAAGTCATCGGACGACTGGTTCGTCGATTTTAACCATTCCGACGGCAATCAGTTTTTACCAGAAATTGCCATCGGCAGGTTGACAGCCGCTAGCTCCTATGAGCTTGAAAATATGATTGACAAGATTATTGCTTACGACGAAACTCCGAGCTTTGGGCCTTGGCGAAACAGGGCAGTGCTGGTGGCGGATGATGAGTTTGGTCAGGTTACGAGCACCGAGCGACAGCAAGTGCTAGATCAGGAAGAGCTTGCTAACATGATTTTGCCCTATTCGATGGACAAGGTCAAGATTTACCTGATGGAATACGAACGCGAATTTGGCAGAGAAAAGCCAAAATCTGGCGATGATCTGGTGGCGGCGATCAACGAAGGCGCGTTGATTGTGAACTACATGGGGCACGGCAACCCATCACTCTGGGCGCATGAGCATGTCTTTGTGCTGTCGCGAGATTTGCCGCGCATACTCCCGTCAGCCCAACTGCCGATCTATGTGGCGTTTACTTGCGATTGGGCCTACTGGGATAATCCTTCAACGGTCAGCTTTCCAGAGCAGTTGCTGGCATTGCCGGAGCGTGGTGCCATTGCGACCATCGCTTCAACCCGCCTGACTTATGAAAATCAGAATTCCCGGCTCGCCGAGCGGTTTTATATGACGCTGTTTCACAATGTGCCCGAGCCGACGCTTGCTGAAGCATTGGCGATTTCCAAGCATGAGGCGATCATCTCTATGGGGCCAACCTATCATCTGATGGGCGACCCCACGATGTTCATTGGCAAGCCACAGTTGAAGGGCGAGTTCGACAGCCTAACGCCTTATCCGCTGACCCCACTGGCAACATCTACGGTCAGTGGCAGAATTATTAACAATTCAGGGCGGCAACTTACGAATTTTGATGGTTCACTGTATTTTAACCTGTATGATGTGGATGTGAATAAAATCCATGTGATACAAGGCTCGGAAACGACCTATGATTTACCTTATATTTTACCGGGTGTTACCATTTACCGGGGAAATATCAGCGTGGCAGAAGGCGCTTTCAGCGGGAACTTTGTCGTGCCATTGGACGTTAGCATGGGCAGTGACGCTGAAGGCAAAGTAGTAGGCTACTTCCACGATGAACGTCAGGATGGCGTGATCGTGGCTGACTCCGCGGCGTTTGCTCGTCAGGCTTCCGCCGACTTGGACAACACACCGCCGGAAATCGAAGTGTATTTCGGGCATCGAGGTTATCGCAACAGCGATCCCATCAGCCCGGAACCCTTGCTGATCGCCGATGTGTTCGATTCGTCAGGCTTAAACCTCACCGGTAAGATGGGGCACGGAATATCGATCAGTATTGACGGACAGGATCCCATTGATTTGACTGGCAACTTCGCCTACAACTCCAACAGCCATCAGAGCGGCACACTCAGCCAGACTATTGGCCCCTTTGAGCCGGGTTTGCACAGCGCCGAAATCATGGCGTGGGACAGCTTTAACAACTTTGCACTGAAAACAATTGAGCTGAATATCATAGCCACCGCTGGCGATATTATGGTCGAAAGGGTGCTGAACTGGCCAAATCCGTTCAAGCATAGCACCTCGCTGACTTTCATTGTCAATCAACCTGTTGACTATGAAATCAAAATATTTACGGTGAACGGTCGTAAGATATGGGAGCATGTGGGGAACATGTCTCGCGCTGGCATGGTCAACGATGTCGAATGGGACGGGCGCGATTTCGCCGGAATGCAGGTCGGCAATGGAGTGTATCTCTATAAAGTTACAGTCTGGGACGATGAAGGCAATTCCGCCAGTGGACTGGGCAGGATTGCCAGGATTCGCTAAATTAAAGATAATATAAACGCGGCTTAACTTAATTAAGCTCAGCGTCTTTTTTCCTAAGCAGTATTTTGCTGGATTTTCATTACTGCTTTGAATTGAGGTAAGGATAAATGATGTACAAAATCAAGCGCTTACGTTGGTTGCTTGTCGCCGCTTTAATAGTGGTGATTTTCTCGGGCTTTGCCTCAGATGCCAAAGCTGGCGTTGGTGAAGCGACGGCTATTTTCCTGAACATTTCCCCCGGGGCACGGGCTGGCGGCATGGGTGAAGCCTTCGTCGCGGTGGCTGATGATGCCTCAGCGACATGGTGGAATCCGGCAGGACTGGCGTTTATGAACACTCAGGAACTGACGTTCATGCACGTGAACTGGTTGCCAACTTTTCGCCTTGACGATCTCTACTATGATTTCATTTCTTATGTGAATGTAGTCGAAGACTGGGGAACCGTTGGCGTGAATGTGGTCTTCCTGAATCTTGGCGAAACCGAGCGACGCGATGAGCTGAACACTCGGCTGGGAACGTTCCGCACCTTTGAGACCGCCATCACAGGCAGCTATGGATCAACCATCACCGAGAATCTGGCGCTGGGGCTGAACGTCAAGTTTATCTACAGTCACCTTGCGGACAAGGGCACAGGTCAGGAGCAAGGATCAGGCACCGCGACAGATTTCGCGATTGATCTTGGTGTTTTGTACAAAACTTATGATCCGATTTTTTACAAACCACTGAACTTCGGCGCAAACCTAGCCAATATGGGACCGAAAATGTCCTACATTGACCGCGCACAAGCCGACCCCATTCCCACCAACCTCAAGTTTGGTTTTGCCTATAGCATGGTGGACGATGGCTTCAACAAGCTGACGCTGCTGGGCGATATGAATAAACTGTTGGTCAGGAAGCACGCCGATGGTGAAACGGATCCCTTTTACATTGCGCTGGCTACTGCATGGACAGACGTGCCTTTCTGGTATGACTTGATCTATAACGTCGGCATGGAATATTGGTACAGCGACATGGTCGCCCTGCGCTTTGGCTACTGGAATGATGAGATCGGGCAGGTCAAACCTTTGACTTATGGCGCGTCTTTCAAGGTTTCAGCCTATCGCTTTGACTTTAGCTATATAGCCGCTGGCAAGGGGCATCCTTTGACCGACACCATGCGACTCTCACTTTCGATTGATATTTAAATGGCTTTAACCGCACAGAAAATGACAGCGTTTCGGGCGGTTGCAATTGCCCTGATGATGACAGTTGCCTGTTTTGCGTTGCCTGATAACGGTTTTGCCCGGTTGATGGAAGAGGCGCAGATGACAATCAGACCGCCAGTCGTGCATAACCCAAACCCGCAAACATCGACGATGCCTCATCGAGACAACGACGTGAAGCGTATTGCCGCCATTCGGGTTGAGTTTGTCGAAGATACACTGTCAACCACCACTGGCAGCGGCAAGTTTACTTACGAAGTTGACGAAGACACTTTGTACTTCGACCCGGCGCCGCATGATTCGCAATACTTTGCCGATCACCTGAAGTATCTCAAGTTTTACTGGAATACCATTTCCAACGATAACCTGGACATCGAGTGGGATATTTATCCCGACAGTCTTGAAGGCGCTTATCAGTTGCCGCGGCAGATGTGGCAGTATAACTACAATCTTTCCAACGAACAGCTCGATTACGGCTTGGCGGAATTGCTCCGCGATGCCGTGACTGTGGCGGATTCGGTTGAAAACAGTGGCGCTACGCAAGGGTTGAACTGGAACGACTACGATCTGGTGATGGTCTTTCACGCCGGCGCGGGCGCTGAGTTCGACCTTGGCTACACGACCACGCCTCATGATATTCCTTCAGCCTGGATGGTGACGGATGATCTCGACACGCTGGGGCTGGAAGAAGGAATACCAGTTCGAAACGGCGCGCCTATCACACAGGGCATCATCCTGCCGGAGACAGAAACTCACGAGGGCGTGCAGATTTCCATGGCGGGTGTGATAACGTCGTTGTTCGGGCATTGGCTCGAACTGCCAGCGCTGTATGACAATGACCCTGAAGACAAAGGCGCGAGCGTCGTCGGCAAATGGAGCCTGATGGATCGTGGCTTTGGCAACTTCTACGGTGCTATCCCCGGTTGGCTGGATGCTTGGTCTCGCGCTAAGATGGGCTGGCTCGATCCGGTTGAGATCGAGCCCGGCGACTACGCCATTCATGCCAACGGTTTCGCCAGCGACACCAGCGCGGAAGCGTACAAAATCCGCATCAACGACCATGAGTATTATCTCTTGGAAAATCGCAACCGCGATCCGGAGAACGATTCCATCGCCGTGGCTTACGATAGCCAGGACAGGCGGATGATCTTCAAAGATGACTACACCGTCGAGAAAGAGGAAGGTTTCCGAGTTCCAGTGCGCGTGGATAACATAGACTTTGACTCACCTGGATCCGGCATTCTGATTTGGCATGTTGATGAGCATCTGGAAGCCATGCTTCCAATCAAGCGCTTCAATAGCGTCAACGAACGACGTGGCTTAGACCTTGAAGAAGCCGATGGAGCGCAGGATATCGGACGCGATTATCCGTTCCTCACGCCCGGCTACGGCACAGACTACGGCATCATGGCGGACGCATGGTATCGCGATAATTCGTTTTTTAAGCAAGCAAACGGGACTCGCCCGGTTAGTTTCACGAACGAGACTTACCCGAACACGCGGTCAAATTCTGAAGCGGTTACTAACATCAGCATTCAGAATTTCTCCAACCGCGATACAGTGATGACCTTCAGCTTCAGCCGTAGCAACAAACTTTTTGATTTTGCGCTCGATGGTCGTTTCTGGTATCCACAATTTGGTGTCGGTGAATTTCTCGAAGACGAATATGGCAGAGACGAGATCGTTTTACTGTCGGACTCCATACGATTCATTGATGGCGACGGCGCACAGTTCGCTGTCTTCCCATGGGTGGATAGACCGATTGAATTCGTCTCAGCGAGCCCGGTCATCCGTGATTTTAACGGCGACGGCTTCGACGACATCGTTTTCGCTGGTTTGCATTCTGAACTTGGCTTGCTGGTGTATGCAATTTCATCTGCTGATAGCCTTTTGGGAGTCAGTATTAAAGACACTATTCCCCGTGTATCCAATTTTCCGAAAGCATTGCTGACCGCCGCTGGTGGCTTAGGTTTTGAGTCGGTTCTTTATTCAGCAGTGTCTCAGGATGGGGAAGCACACTTGCAGTTGTTCGGTTCGGATTTAGAAAGACAAGCTTCGTTTACGCTCGATCATGAAATCGTCTCGATGCACCGCTTCGGGACAGATCTTTCCGACACATTGCTGTTGATCGGCTCGAATAATGATCTGCTCGTATGGCGTTTGAATGACATCAACACCATCGGAACGATTGACGGCGTTGAACCGACAGACCTTACCTCACTCGCCGCAGTGGCAGATTTCAGCGCGGACGGCAAGCAGGACGCGATACTGTTCGCCCAGAATCCTGCCAGAATGGTGCTGGTCAAGAACATCACTTTCGACGGCGTTGAAGAAGTGCAAGTGATATACTTAACACAAGGAATGCCGCTGGTTGGGCAGATTATTCCGGTCGATGTTGACCGCGATGGCAAGTTTGAAGTGTTCGGCATGTCCACGACCGGTGAAATGATCGCTTATGAGATTAACGGTGTGATTGCCGAAAATCTTCTGATGACGGACTTCAAATTCACTGGCTCTGACCTTCTTGGTCAATACTTCCCGGAGCGTTGGTCACCACTGATCTGTGATGTTTCCGGCAATACCTATTGGGATTTCCTTTTCCACGAGGGCTGGAGGGTCAGAGAACCCAACCGCCATGACCAACCTGCATATTCGCTGGCTTCCAACCGGATTAACCTTATCTCACAGATGGGCAGAATCAGCGGTGGCTTCCCCATGGAGCCTGGCGTGGCGCGTCCGATGTTCAGATTGGCACAGCTCGACACTTCGCCCGATCTGGAACTGCTGATCGTCGGTTCTGACGGCGTAACTGCCATGAACCCTACCTTCCGTGGCACGGCTGAAGACGGCTGGTGGATGCAACCCTATCGCGATAACGACCACTCCAACGCGGTGTTCAAGGAGTTCTTGGGGCTTGGCGCGACGCCACCCGATCAAGATTTGCTTCCCGACGATCTGTGCTACAATTGGCCCAATCCCGCCAGTGATTACACGGCGATCCGCTATTATCTGATGGATCAGGCTGAAGTGAAGATCGAGATTTACGACATTCTGGGAAACAAGATCAAAACTTTGACCGGCAATTCGGAAGCTGGCTTGCATCATGAAGTCATCTGGAATCTGGACGACGTTCCCCGCGGCGCATATCTGGCAGTGGTGAAAGCGTCGAGCAACAATCGTTCGCAGTCGCACAAGATTAAAATCGCAGTCAGAAAGTGAGCATGGTATTGGTTCGCAACAGACTTACATATACATTAGCATTGGTTTTCGTGGCTGTTCTTGCGATGACGCAGGTCGGTTGGTCGCAGTTTGATGAATATAACCATCCTGAGCTGAAATGGCAGACGCTGGAGACAGAGCATTTCTTCATGCACTACCATCAGGGTACTGAGCGCGCGGCGCGGACTGCCATCGCCATCGGTGAGCAGATCTACAAGCCGATCACCGAAATGTATGACTATGAGCCGGATGGCAAAGTTCACCTCGTGATGCGTGACCATGACGATTACTCAAACGGTGGGGCGTGGTATTATGACAACAAGATCGAGCTCTGGGCGCGGCCACTGAACTTTGAGCTACGTGGCACTCACCACTGGCTGTATGATGTGGTGACGCATGAATTCACGCATATTATTCAACTTGGCGCATCGCGGAAGGGGCCTCGCTGGTTGCCGGCGTTGTATTTTCAAGCCATAGCATACGAGCCGGAAAAACGCCCGGATGTACTGCGTGGCTACCCGAATCAGATCGCCAGTGTGCCAGTATCATTCACCAATGTTCCGATGTGGTTTGCTGAAGGCACGGCGCAATATCAGACCCGCGAACTCTGCCATGACTGGTGGGATGCTCACCGCGACATGAACTTGCGCGTGCGGGCGCTGGAGGACGATCTGCTGACTTGGAATCAGATGGGCGTGTTCGGTAAGAATTCGCTTGATGCCGAATCCGTCTATAACCATGGCTTGAGTCTGGTGCGCTATATCGCCATGACTTACGGCGATGTGGCGTTGAAGGATTTGTCG
>CAZAGU010000035.1:0-24968 GCA_964484805.1 uncultured bacterium | reverse complement strand
GGCACTAAAGCATCAGTGGAACATAATCCTGTATCTTATTGCTATAAGACATATTAGCCCCATTGATTATCCGAAATGACTCGTAAAGTTATTTCTTCGATGCTTCCATCATCTTCCGCAGTTCCTCGTCCACATCAGTGGCGCCATTGTTGCCGTATTTTTCCGCTAATGAATCGGAGGATTTGTCATCCACGACGAGTTCTTCCCAAGCCTCAGCTTCGGATTCATCGGCGTTGACGGCGTTTTCCAGATCGTCCAAAGCGGCTAAAGGGCTACCACCTGCGTTAAATTCTGAAGAAGCTTTGGCAAGCTCCTTGCGGATTTTCGCGCCTTCGTGCCGGGCTTCAAGACCAACAACATTGCGCTTTGCTGATGATACCTTTGCGCGTGCCTTTGAGAGTTGATCGCGTAAGCTCTTGATCAACTGCTCATTGCGAGCGATTTCAGTAGTCAAGCGTTCGTTCTGTTTTTGAGCTTCAGCTTTTAACTCCAAGGAACGGCGAGCGTCTTCCACATTCTGAGCCCCAACAGCTTTCTCAGCAAATCCTTGAAATTTGCTCACTTCCGCCTCTGCGTCCTTCTGTTGTCTCATCAATGAACGATTCTGCGCAACCAACTTGGCTATGCGTGCAGTAAAATCGCCAATCATTTTCTCGCTGTCTTCGATTGCGATCTTGCTGTCGCGCACCGGGTCTGCCATGGCTTTCGATAGTTCCTTGCTTTTCCCGCGAATCATATTACTGAAGGATTTAAGTAATCCTGGCATATTATTCTCCTGTATTTTCTGTTTCTTCTTCCAAACATCCAAGCCCTACTTTGGCAATCCAGATCGAAGAGCTTCACCGCTGGAGTTCAGCGCAAACAACAATCCATCCATTTCCGCGGCAAGCTCAGCTTTGCATAGATCGCCGATTGGCAGGCTATCGGTGACAACAATCGGGAAGTCCGCGGCATCAGCGATGTCTGGATTGTCTGCGGAAGTAATTATCGCAAATGCGAAGGGTCGTACCCGCGTATTGGCATCCAGCAATCCAAATTGAACAGTTGGGATGTCATCTTCATTCAAGTCGCCAAGTGTGGCGATTTGCGACGTAACCACCAGTTCTCCCCGTTCGCTGATGGTCAGAACAGCCACAAATGGCTTTTCTGTGCCACCAATTGCAACATGAACGGCATCTTCGTTTGAATTTACAGCATATCCGAGTTCTTCCAGAGCCTCAGCGACATGCAACAGGTTTTCGATTTTTGCCATTTAACTCTCCTGTATTCTATTTCTTTTAACTGCCAACTTTCTTAAGTACCTTTTCCCACAAAGATGGTTTGTGGCGTTCGACTGGCTTTTCAACCTGACTTTTCAGCACATCCACCTCAACCAGATTGATGCGAGCACCCATCATCATGGAAATCAAACCGCCCTCATTACTGTGTTCACCACCAAGTTCGAGCACAAAAACGCCCGGATTGTGCTGATCTTCAAGTGAATTGTACTCCACCACACATGCCATGACGCGCTCAAGACCGGACATCGCTGGCTCGCGTGTGCATTCGCCGTAAAGAACGCCTTGTTCTTTCATCTTATAATGCACTGCGCTCATCTCAGCGGATCCCTCTTCTTCTTCAAATTCAAATGTAAAGGACAACTCAGAGACAAAATTCAACTCTTCAAGAGTGAAATTCTCGACATCTTCCGGCTCTTCAAACAACCATGTATCGCCACGTTCAACTATATCGGCTCGGTTGCCGGGTTCAAATTCCTCTGGTTCGTAGAAAACGAATAGATCGAGGTCTTGATCAACAATTTTGACGACTAAATACAGCTCTTGCTCTTCATCATCAAGCTGAAACAAAATCCATTCGGCAAGCCCGGCGCTTTCGCGTATTTTCCAGACTGATTCAATGGTATAATCACGCGGTTCGACACCTTCACCACGCTCCATCGAATCTTCAAGCGCCTGTGCATCACTAAGCGTGATTGTACTACCCGGCTTGACATCCCGCCAGAAAGACGGGGTTGATTTGTCCATTTATTGATCCTTTTCTGCAAATGTAAAAAATTACGGGAAATCGCCTACTTAATCATGATACGCTTTGAACGACCATTTGTTCCCACTTACAAGCGTGGTCTGAATAGCATCGCGAGAATTACTATGATAATAATCACCACCAAGCCATTGAACATACCGCCGCCACCACCCATCGGTGCGGCGCCATAATAATAACCATGATGCCCCATCAACATGCTCATCATCGCCACATCGCGAACGACACTATACATCATCCAATTTCCGCCAGCTCCCATGTAGCCATAACCACCGTACTGGGGATTGTAGTCAACTCGGTGCTTTCTGCCATCCACTGTGGTATTCGCAGGGATGTGATTTGGGCGCTTGCCGGGTTGTTTATTGTACTTGGAGGTATATTGACTACCGTATTTTTTTGAAAAAGCATTCTTAGCGCCTGCACGGTTATTAAAAACCGTGCCCTGCTGTTTGGCTTTCTTGTAAAGAGCCTTATCGCTTTTGGGTTGCTTGAAGGCTTTGGCTTGTGTTTTGTTCAAGCCTGTTGGCATCTTAGTTTTTCCACGCGTACTGCTGATGGATTTTGACTTTTTCGACCACGCAGAGCTTGACCTGCTCTTGCTGGATTTCCAATTAGAAGATCTGCTTGAACGGAAAGAACGTCCGCCACCAAATCCACCTCGCCGCGCCAACGCATCCTCGGGAAATGTCATTGCGAACAACAAACCCAGCGAAAGCAATAGCATGTATAGGAAGTTTCTCTTACCTGATTTCATTGATTACTCCGTAATCTTTGTGTCTTGATTTTCGCTTGTTATTCATCAATGGTCTTCACCATTGCAACGGGATCTGATTCGCCGGAAAATGGGCTGTGCGTATTCACAGAAGCGCTAAACAGCAAAGCCACAACAATAAAGCTGACCGCCGCAATGGCTCCAGCCGCAGCATTTCGATCCTGAACAACTTCCTTAGCCAAAGGTGAATTCGGCAAGAACACCCTGTCAACAATAACACGGGTGGCGACCATCAGCAATAATCCACATATCGCCAGAGTCAAAGTTACGATAGTTTCATCCGCAAGATTGCTACTGGCTCCGTAAAGAGCATTGCGAGTGATAATACCCAAGGCTACCAAAAATCCACCGAAGCTGATTCCAACCGGCATGTTGTCTTCTTCACCAATGATATGGTGGACATCATAAGGGGTAATCATTTGGAAAAAGAGACCGCCAAGAACAAGGATGGTTTGCCCAACTGCCCAATAGACGCAGATGTCCCGGATGGAAATCGCCAGCGTCGGGCTGTGTCCACTAAGCACGCCATTCAACATCAGCCCAGTGGCGATGGAACTGCCTGCAACCACGAATCCCACGCCAGTATTGCGATCAGTGACCAGTTCTTTGGTGATCTTGAAACTGTGCAGAATGGCAAGATCATTGATATAGACACTAATCCGCATGAGGACAATCGTCGTTATGGCGACAAGTGTTACTTCTGCAAAATCAGTCAATAACGACATACTCGGCGAGTAAAGCGCTCCACCAAGCGCAATCCCAGCGCCGATTAAGTAGCCAGCCAGACTGACACCCACGGCGGGATTGTCTTTCTCGGTAAGTTCATGGCTGAATTTGTACGGCGTTGTCCAGTCATAAAATAATTTGGCGATGAATAACCCAATCAGCAAAAACAGGAAGTGGGTCATTCCATCAAGAACGTGCAAGAATGTTGCAATTAACGCATCCATTGTAACTCCATATTCAAAATTTCACTCTAAATTTATGAGTGACTTTCAGGTCAAATCTAAACAACCAATGACCCATTGGTTAAATGTTGATCATTAAACGTGATCTTTTGTCTGTTGGTTCCTCTAATCAGCAGTAGCCTTTCAGAATAATTCAACAGAGCTCGTCTTAAAGGTCAATACTTAAAATACATCTGACTGAATCAAATTCCAAATGGTTCATCGTTCAAAAAATTTTACTTTTTGGGTTGTATTTCGCATAATCTCGTAAATATTGACGCACGTCAATTTCTGAATAGTAAATTATTTATAATTTATTAAACCGTGTTAAATTACTGCCGGAATACAATTCCTCCCATGAAACGAGTCCAATTCAGCATTCCTAATGGTGTTTTGCTAAGATTTGCACCCTCATCGAAATTTATCTCTCATCGGGTGAGCTGGCAAATTCATTCGACTACATGGGAAGGTACCTAAATCTTTGTTTCTCCAAATAGTTTGGCGAAACCTTAGATTCAACTGTAAATTAGATTAACTTGAACTGTAGGCTAAAGCATGGGCGAGTTTCACAACGATCCTAAAGGAAAGCTAATTGAATCTTGACTGGAAAACACTGTTTCACCTTGATAGGCTGGGCGGAGAAACATTTTATCTCTTCTATCCTGATTTGCTCAAGAGCAATCTCAGCGAATTCACTGCGGCGTTTCGGGAACACTACTCTCAAGCTAATGTTGCTTTTTCGTACAACGCGAGCCCAATTCCTGATGTTTGTCAGATAATTAATGAAAACGGTGGTTTTGCACAGGTTTCTTCATGGGTTGAGTATGAAATTGCTAAGCGAGTTGGAGTGTCACCAAGCAAAATTATTTTCACCGGCGCTTACAAAGGGGATTCTGCAATTGCCCGTGCTCTGAATGATGGCGCTATTGTTATCATTGACTCCTACCAAGAAGCCATGACAATCATCGAATTAGCTGATAAAAACCCTCAAAAGACGTATCATGTCGGCTTCCGCGTGAATATCACACTTGAAAATGCCGCACCATCAAGATTCGGTTTAGATGTTGACTCATCAGCCTTTCGACGGATTTGGAATCAGATATCAATCACCAAGAATATCAAAATCGAAGGATTGCACTGCCATTGTATGCTAACAAGAAAAACTGTCAGAGCTTTCGCAGATTTAACCCAGACAATGATTCTGACCACTTGGCAACTCTTCCCCGAGGAACCACCTACCTTTATTGACATTGGCGGTGGTTTTTATGGCAAGATGCCAGATGCGCTTAGCGAGCAATATAACCAACCAATCCCAACTGTTGAGGAGTGTGGCGAAGCCATTGGAGCATTAATGACAAAGGCTTTTCCGGGAAAGAAACGCCCTCTTCTTATAGTGGAACCGGGTTTAGCCCTCGTCGCCGATGCCTTTAAATATGTATGCAAGGTCGTTGATGTTAAGGAAATTCAAGGGCGTAAATATGCAATTGTATCTGGATCGAACACCAATTTCCGCGATCAGATCAGCAACAGAAATCTACCAATACAAGTGTTAGCCTCCCCCGATTCAGACAACTCAGCAATTGAAGGCTCAATTCATATTGTCTCATACTCCAGCATGGAGAAGGATTCTTTGCACTGTGGCTATAAGGGAACGATTCGCATCGGCGACTATCTGATTTTCAGCAATGTGGGAGCCTACTCAATGTTTCGTAAAGCGTCCTTCACACTGCCAACACCGGCAATTTTCGAAGTTGATGAGACAAACGATGAGATTTTGACTTTGGCAGTTGGTGAGAAGTTTGACGACATTTTTAAACGATTTACGTTTTAGTGGCGTTTGACCCGGCATTGACTACCGTCCGCTGGATAATCAGACTGCCTTACTCCGATTTTGCCTTTGCGTTCATCACCTTGTCTAAATTCTGCCTTATTGCCCGATTGTTTGGCGCAATCTCCAGGGCATGCCTCAAGTGTGTTTCAGCACAAGAATAGTCACCTGCCTTTCCATATAATTTACCCGCTTCATTCAATAAATTTGGTGCATTTGGCCATATCTCTAAAGCAAGTTCAACTATTACGATGGCTGAATCGCTCAATCCTTTTCGACTGAGGATGTCCGACAAGAGCAGGTAATCGATAGTACAAGCTTGGTTTTTCTGCAGGAAATAATCCACCGATGTCTTAGAATAATGCTCACACAAATGATTATGACTTGAATGTTCAAGGCAAAGCTTAACGCACTCATCATATTTCTTGCCATCGGGTGATCGTTGAACATCATCCAGCATTTGAGTATATAAATTACCAACAGTCGGATGCGAATTGATCGCACGACGAATCGATTTTGCTGCCTGATCTAACTGGCCCTTGTGGGTCTCAATTTCCGCGACACGCCGCCATAAGGCATGGCTATGTTCCTCTATTTTCAGCGCCCTCCTGAGGCATATTAACGCTTGGTCAATCTTGTCCTGACGCAAATAGACTTCTGCAAGTCCTTTATAAATTTCCGTTTTATCCGGATTTTTCTTCTTTAATGCCTGCAAGAAATACTGTTCAGCCATCTCGTCTTTTGCCGTAATCATAGCCAATTTGCCGAGCGCTGAGTAAGGAGCTGCGATCGTTGGATCCTGCTTGATGGCAACAGAAAGCTCCAAGTATGCCTCGTTGTATTTCCCTAGTGAAATTTTTGTGTGAGCGTTGTTGACCATCACTAAAGTTTCCGCTTCCTTACCACCCGCGCTTGCTCCACTCACCCAAGGATCAAATAACCCCGAGATTAAAATTATCATCATTATTGCTGGAGTAACGGTGATAATCCATCCTAAAGTATATTTTCTCTGTTGTCGATTTTTTTTATTCATGATGTCACCTAGTCCGCATTATGTGCTACAAAAACGACATTCTTTCCTTCACTGACCAATTGATTGTACAACTGGCAGGCTTGAGTATTTTGGAGAAAAACAAACTGCGTCCCATCTTCAATGTGAGGATTAAAATAAAACATCGTCCCTTCCTTGAATTGCGCCTTGCCTGCATCTTCCCAACCCATACCAATAATGATAATTTCTGACTTCAAACTCAACAGGAAATTTCTATCTTTATCACTAAACACTGTTTTCTTGTCAATTAACTTCATCACACCCTTCTTGTTGATGAAGATGTCAAAATAGGGAATAGGTATATTTCGATAGCATAATATATTCTTCCCTGCTGACTGAACACTGGCGCTTTTGCTGAAAGTCAAATTAAAGAGGATATAGCCAAAGGTGAAAACCACGATTGACAACATGACTGTGCGAAACAATTTCCTGTGAAGCATAAACAATATGCCCCAAGCGACAGCCAGGAATATTAGCCAGATAAAAAGAAACTCCAGCATATATTCATGGGCGGAGAGCAAGGGGCTGACGATGAGCATAGTTATAGTAAACACTCCGACAACCATCAGAGCAGCCCAGGGATCTTGACTGAAACTTCGCCAGGTTTTTGGAAAATTTGGGCTAAGGATCTTTAACCTGTCTTCATCTCGACTCCCTACCGTAAAGTAGAGAATAAGCCCCATACAGGCTCCCCAAGCGTCCTTTGCAATATCACTGACATCGAAGACACGGTGCGAGAGAAAAAACTGAAACGTCTCATCGAGTACTGAAATTAAGAATGCGCTACAAAAAGCGGTCAAAATTCCCCTTGCCCAATCCTTACGATATTTAGAAAACGCCTGATAAAACATGAACACATACACTGCAAAGGCTATGTAATGCCAATTTCGTTGCAGATCAAAGATCGTCAGTAAGCTGTAAACATCCTGAATACTGTGGGAAAACAGCACCATCAATAAGACTACGCCAAACCCAAGTAGAGTCTTAGTATTCAGTTTGTCTTTTTGCCAAATCAGAAGCCCAATTAGAAACACTAAAAACGCTAGGACAACAACAGGCAAATCAATATTGAACAAAGGTATGGAGGAATGCGAGAGCTTATAGATTATTCCAACCATATATCTGCGAACCAGAATAAATGGCGTAATGATCAGTAAAATCAGGTACAATCCGTACTGAATTTTCGGCACGACGGATTGATTTTGTTGATTTTTCATAGAGACTATCTTAATGCAAGGCAAGACTCTTCCAAATCTACTCTGAAACCCGGAGAAACAAACACTGTTGAATAGTGTGATCCTCTAAGTCACTGGTAAAACTTATTTTGGAATTAAGTCTAAGATTTGTTTGGACTGCAATGGGGTAAACATGGTAGCTGTTCTGATTAGCAATCACTTGGCTGATTTTGGTTTTCGTGTGGGAAGTGCAATTTTTAAAGGTTGAAAATCAACTTAATCTACCTGGATTTTCAGCATTTCAATATTGCTCAATACCCTTGCGGATATAGAATTTGCAAATAAATTCCTCACACGCAAGAAATATAGGAAAAAATTTTGGAGAATTCATTCTTCAAACCCAGCAATCATTCCCAAAAAGAAAAAGCCCGAAAAATAAATTTCGGGCTTTTTGCGTGCCTGTATAGGCTATTCGACATTATCGGCAGCTGAAACAATTCCAGCAAATTTATCTGGCTTAAGACTAGCGCCTCCAATCAACCCACCATCGACATCTGGCAAGCTAAGCAACTCGGCGGCGTTCTTCTCGTTCATGCTTCCACCATATTGGATAGTAGTAGCTTCAGCAATATCATTGCCAAACAAATGAGCCAATTTGGTGCGAATGAAACGATGTGTCGCCTGAGCCTGTTCTGGCGTTGCTGTTTTACCGGTGCCAATCGCCCAAACCGGTTCATAAGCAATGACCAACCCTTCTTCCAAACAAGGCTTCACACCCTGCAGTCCAATTTCCAATTGACGCTCGAGCACATCGAAAGTCCGTTCAGACTCCCGCTCTTCTAGAGTCTCGCCTATACAGACTATCGGACGCAAGCCAGCATCAAGAGCTTTCAGAACCCGCTTATTCACTGTTCGGTCAGTTTCCCCGAAGTAAGTTCGTCGCTCGCTATGACCGATTATCACCCACTGGCAACCAATCTGAGCCAGCATTAAGCTGGACAGTTCACCAGTAAAAGCGCCGGAACTTTCCCAGTGAACGTTTTGAGCGCCTAACTGAACCAGCGTGCCGCGAAGCACCTCACTGATTGATGTCAGATGAGTTGCCGGGGGAAAGATCGCTATCTTGGCTTTTTTGACGCCACTCACTGCGCCAGCAATTTCCGTCGCTAGCAGAACACCCTCGCTGACGGTGGTGTTCATCTTCCAGTTTCCGCCAATTATAATTTGTCTCATTGTTCTAAAGGGCTTTCAGATAAAACTTCGATCCCGGGAAGTGTTCTGTTCTCGACAAATTCGAGAAGGGATCCACCGCCGGTCGAAATATGCGTCATTGAGCTTTGTAGATTAAATCTGTGCAAGGCAGCCATCGTATCACCACCGCCAACCACTACAACACCTCCGTTAGTTGTCACATCAACCAAAGCACGTGCCAGCACGCGAGTTCCGGGCGCAAATGGCTCACGCTCGAACAACCCTACAGGTCCATTCCAAAGAACAGTCGCTGCTTTCTTAACGATATCTGTGAAACAATTACGGGAATCCCTGCCTAAGTCAAGCCCCTTCCAGCCAATGGGGATGTTGTCGCTCGGATAAGTTCTTCGCTCAGCGCCATATTCCAAATCTTGCGCCACAATGGCATCCACGGGCAGTACAATTTTGCTGGCTTCCGGCATTGAAAGGATTTCACGGGCGAGATCGAGTTTGTTATCTTCCACGAGCGAGGCGCCAATTTTCCCACCCTTAGCTTTTATGAGGGTAAATGCCATAGCGCCACCTATCAACAGAGTATCAACCATAGGTAGAAGTCGCTTGATAGTTTTGATCTTCGATGAGATTTTCGCACCACCAACGATGCCGACAAATGGTCGGCGAGGATTGCACAAAGATGCCGTTAAAAATTTAATTTCGCGCACCATCAGCCGCCCTGCCGCAGCACATCCGGGGTAAAATTGAGTGATAGCATGAATAGAAGCCTGTTCGCGATGTGCAGCGCCAAAGGCATCATCTACATAAATTTCACCCAACCGCGAGAGTTTCTCGGCAAAAACAGGATCGTTTTCCATTTCACCGGGATGAAATCGAACATTTTCCAGAAGTAAAACTTCACCAGCCTGTAGAGAATTCGCCATCTCTTCAACCTCTGGGCCAATACAATCCGGTGCGAATTTGATTTCCTTTTGCAACAAACGCTTCAGTTCGCAGACAATCGGTTTAAGTGAGTACTTCATGTCTCGTTTGCCATCAGGTCGCCCAAAATGGCTCATCAAGACTACTTTTCCATCATAATCAAGGATGTTATGTATAGTAGGTAACGATGCTTTGATTCGTGTAAACTCACGCACATTGCCGTTGTCATCCAACGGAACATTGAAATCAACTCGAACTAACGCTCGTTTATTGTTAAGGTTTAGATCGTCTAGGGTTAATTTGTTCACCATTTTCCTCGTTAAAGATGCAAATTTACAAGGCGATTGCCTTCTCAATCAAATCAACGACACGGCATGAATAACCCCATTCGTTATCATACCAGCCGACGACTTTTACCAATCGTTTCCCTATTTCCATTGTCAGCCCAGAGTCAAAGACACAGGAATGACTGTTTCCAATGACATCTACGGAAACAATCGGATCTTCTGTATATTCGAGTACGCCTTTCATGCGGCCTTCAGAAGCGGCTTTCATGGCGCTGTTAATTGACTTAATATCAGCATCTTTGGCTAGCTCAACTGTCAAATCAACCATGGATCCATCGGCAACGGGAATGCGCACAGAAAAACCGTCAAGTTTGCCTTTCAGTTCTGGTATCACAAGACCAATAGCCCGTGCCGCACCGGTAGATGTAGGAATGCTGGATACCGCTGCTGCACGTGAGCGCCGTAAGTCACTGTGAGGGAAATCAAGCAGGCGTTGGTCGTTTGTATAACCGTGAATAGTGTTCATTAAGCCCTTGACGACACCAAAATTATCGTTCAGGACTTTAACCATCGGCACCAGGCAGTTGGTCGTGCACGACGCGTTTGAGATGATTTTATGCTCTGCTTTCAGTGCCTCATCGTTGACACCACAAACAATCGTAGCGTCAACAGTGTCCTTGGCGGGAACTGTGAGCAGGACTTTCGGCGCTCCTGCGTTTAAATGCCATGTGAGCTGTTCCATGGTGCGAAATACACCGGTAGATTCAACAACAAAATCTACATTCAGCTCTTTCCATGGCAGGTTTGCGGGATTTTTCTCCGCAATAATTTTAATTTTCTGACCATTGACGATCAAATAATCGCCATCGTGACTCACTTCTCCCGGAAACCTCCGGTGAGTGGAATCATACTTGAGCAAGTGTGCTAAGGTCGCAGCATCTGTGAGATCGTTAATAGCCGCGACGTGAAAATTACCTCGGCGCACCATCTCGCGGAATACCAGCCGTCCAATGCGGCCGAATCCGTTAATACCGATTGTGATAGGCACGATGCCTCCCTGCAAATCTTTTTCTAATTTTTTTGTGCAGGTAAACTTAATCCCGCACAGTAATTTCGATTTCTCGAACTTCAAACGTGTGTGATGTCTCAAGAATTTTTAAAACATGCGACAATCTCAATTCTTCTCAACACAACACCAACATTAAAAAAATTGCTTATACTTGCCACAAGGCAGATTGATTCACGAAGACATTATTACAGGTCGTTCACAAGCTACAAACCTCCGCCGTGAACTTCATGAATCTGTGCACAATAACAATAGGTACTCTATTTTGAATTCACTGCCAACTGCCCACAAGCAGCCCGGGCTTCAGAGCCTCGGCTGTTGCGAATTGTAACAGTAACCCCTTTTTCCTTCAGAATATTATAAAATTTCTCGACAGTATCTTTCTCGCTCCGTCTGAATTCACCACCAATATCGTTGTATTCCATTAAGTTTACCTTCGCTGGCAATGGGGAAACCAATTTTGCCAGTTCATGGGCATCTTTTTTTGAATCGTTAAGTCCGGCAAGCAACAGATAGCTTAATGAAATCCGCTGACCTGAGTTTTTCGAGTACTCATGAGCCGCTTCAAGTACCGAAGCAACCGAATACTTCCCCGCCAACGGCATTAGCTTTTGTCTAAACTCGTCCGATGTGCCGTTGAGCGATATAGCCAACTTCACCTTTAACTGCTGGTCTATCATCGCCTGAATTCCCGGCAACCAGCCCATCGTGCTAATGGTAATCCTTGAGGAAGATAAACCATTTATAGCTGGATCCGTCAGAATACCTACCGTCTTGAATACTGACTTGGTATTCATTAACGGTTCGCCCATTCCCATGAAAACAATGTTGGATGAGCGAATGTCCAAATTGCGCTCTAAAACGAAAAGTTGCCCGATTATTTCGCCTGCCGTGAGATTTCGAGTAAACCCCATCCTGCCAGTCGCACAAAACTTGCAGCCTATTAGACACCCAACTTGAGTCGATAGGCATGCCGTATGCCGCTCACCCTCCGGAATGTGCACAGACTCAACTTTGTTGCCGTCTTCAAACTGAACCAATATCTTCGCAGCGCCGTCAGGACTGGCACTGGTGACAATCAATTGCGGATAGAGAATCTCGCAGGATTCCGCGAGGCGCTGTCTAAGTGATGCGGAAAGATTTGTCATCTCTTCCGTATCCATCACGCGCTTCTCGTATATCCAGCTATAAATCTGCCGTCCGCGAAAGGTAGCTTCGCCCAGAGATTTCAGGTATTCCTCGAGCTGAAGACGACTCTGACCAAAAAGGTTACACTTGATAAAAACTTCCGTGAAATCAGATCAATGCTCTGTTGCTTATCAGCATTGCCTTAAGGAAAAGCCTTTGTGGGCATAAGCAACAATAAATAACAGAAACCCGGCGAAAGGAATGTAACTCCTTGCCGGGTCAGCCTTATGTGGCTTTCACCTCAAATGTGTATTGATAAGCTCTCCTTCTAAACAATGTATTTCAAGGAGATAACCGGTGAAAAACAACATTAAACGACACCACTATTCGTTCCATGAAGAATATTTCTTACAGAACTTCGTTCATCGTTTTCAGGTAATTTAATTGAATGTTCGTAACCTTGCAAGGCTCAGAGATACAAAGATCAAATTTACCTTTTTATTCACATATCTAAAGTGAATGTTATGAAAATAATAACAAAGACAACCGAGAAAAATCCCAAATATTTTAAATATTTTATATTAACGTGAGCTAAATCACAAAATCCATACACCAAACCGTCGTAAAATATGCGAATTCGATTTCATACAGGTGCCCTTATTTCAAGGACATCCGTTTTTTAAGTCAAAACAGTCGATAGGTTTAATGATGTATATATTTAACAGCCACAATCCTGAAGACAACGAAGCGCTCCTGTTAGTATCATCGGGGAATTTACGATGTATAAGCTAACGCAGAAGCTAATGGGACGCATGAAGTTTGCTTTCATAGTCTCATTGGGATTGCTACAACTCGGATTTGCTCCCGATCTTACGAAAGATATGAAGCAAGCTAACGAGTTACCGCCCGAAACATTGGAATATTGGGGCTACCAGAAGCTTCAAAAACAAATTGGCGTTGATGAAGCCAACGTCATCGCCAAAATCATTGAAGATTCCGAATATCCTGACCTGATCCGGGCAATAATTACGATTGAGTCCGCTTGGAAGGTTGACGCACAATCATTCATGGATGCACGCGGCTTGATGCAAATTCGTCAAATTGCCGCACAGGAAGTTGACCCTGATGTCAAGCCTGACGATTTATACGATCCTTTCACGAATATTGAGATAGGAATTGCAATATTCATGGATCACATGGCTTACTTCTCTGATTACAAAGAGAGCGAACATTGGGCATTGACATCCTATAACCGCGGTCGCTTCGGCACTTTTTCGCTTAATCAACGTCCTCCGCGAACCAGGTATTCTCAAAAAGTGCTCGGACTCACAGACTCAATGTAATCCACACTTGTTCTTAACAGCCCGAATGGTTTTCATTCGGGCTGTTGTAATTTAAAGATCATTTTATTCTTTATTAAACATAGAGTTAATCAGGTTTCGCTTTTTATTTGATCCCCATCAAAACATCGTTGCATTATTGTGAACAGGTATTTCCTTCCTCGAAAGGACTCGGTAAAACACTTGACTTTATATTTGGAATCATCTAACTTTCATTTTGTCGGTTAGTCTGCAAGGACTTGATGACATATTTATTCAAGTGGTTTACACTTAAAAACATTTGATTGGATCGATAAATGGAACCAAAGAAAACTGCCCTCTATGATCGGCACATTGCATTGGGCGGCAAAGTCGTGCCTTTCGCTGGCTATCTCATGCCAATTCAATACAGCGGCATCATTGATGAACACAACACCGTCCGTCAAGCCGTTGGGATGTTTGATGTCTCTCACATGGGTGAGTTTGTTGTTCGCGGGAAAGATGCGGAGAAGTTTTTAAATCACATGACGACCAACAACGTCGCCAAACTTGCTCCCGGCGAAATCCAGTATTCATCAATGCTCTATGATGACGGCGGTATCGTTGACGATCTGCTCGTATATCGCTTTGAAGATCACTACATGACCGTGGTGAACGCATCAAACCTGGATAAAGACTTCAACTGGCTTAAAGATCACCTCGAAGGTGATGTCACCCTGGAAAATAAATCAGACGATTACTCGCTTCTGGCTATTCAGGGACCCAAAGCCATTGAACTCGTCGCTAAACTTGCAGACGTTCCAGTTGCTGACACCGAATACTATCACTTCCGCTTGGGTACTGTTATTGGGATTGACACCATCATCAGCCGCACAGGATACACTGGCGAGGTAGGATTTGAGCTCTACATCAAGAACGCCGATGCTTTGAAGCTTTGGGATGCCGTCATGGAAGCCGGTGCCGAGCATGGCATTAAACCAATCGGTCTCGGCGCTCGCGATTCCCTACGACTTGAAGTCTCCTTCTGCCTTTACGGCAATGACATTGATAAAACCACCAACCCAATCGAAGCAGGTCTTGGCTGGATAGTCAAATCAAAGAAAAAAGGCGGTTTTATCGGCAAACCGACCGTAATTGACGCTAAAACAAATGGCATCACACGTAAGCTGGCAGGGTTCGTTATCACAGGCAAAGGCATTCCTCGCCATGGCTTTGAAATCTACATTGGAGATGAGAAAATTGGCTTTGTTACTTCTGGTGGCATCGCATCAGCCATTGGTAAAACAGTCGGACTTGGCTACATAGACTTACCGCACAATGCCATTGGAACGGAAATCGACATTGATGTTCGCGGCCGCAGAATTCCTGCAGAAGTCGTAAGCTTACCCTTCTACAAGAAAGAAGCATAGTAGGGGCGTGATCTTTTAATCTGTGGAAGAATTTGATTTTCTAAATTGGAAACAAATTTATATTTGAAACGTTTTATATAAGAACGGGGATTGGATTTCCCATCCCCGTTCTTTCATTACAGTTTAACACTTCCCATATAATATTTTGAATTTAAGTGGAAGAGACGGAGACAACCTTGGAAAAACGAAAAATTGACCTGTTCTTCACACCAGCGGCAGTGACCAATGAACGACTAAAGGGTTACACCGCCATCGTGATTGACGTACTCAGAGCTGCAACTTCCATCGCCACCGCCCTCGACAATGGCGCCAAAGATGTTATCCCGGCCGATGCTAGCTTTAATGTCGTTGACATTGCTGGAGAATTACACCGGGACGATCTGCTTTTATGCGGTGAGCGCGACAGCAGGATGGTCGAGGGATTTCATCTGGGGAACTCACCCAGTGAATTCACTCGTGAGAAAGTTCGCGGCAAGACATTAGTTTTCGGATCCACCAATGGAACACCAGCGGTAATCCGATCCTCTGTGGCTAAACATGTGTTTTTATGCGGCTTTATTAATTTAAATGCCGTCATTGATGCCGTGTTAAACACTGACGACCCATTCCCATTGGCAATAGTATGCGCTGGAAAGCAAGATGCTTTTGCCCTGGAAGACGCTTTCTGCGCTGGCTTAATTCTGGAACGCATCACCAAACGCCTGCCTTATGAGTTTCAGCTTAACGATGGCGCAAGCACAGCGCTTTTACTTACACCAGAATATGATAGAGATGTTCTCGCGGTGCTAAGGCATAGCGAACACGGCCAGTATTTAATTAAAATCGGCTTTGAAGATGATCTTCTGATTTGCGCTCGCGATAGCGTGATCAATGTTGTTCCTTCACTTTCTGAAGGCAAACTGACCAAGGCTGATTCAGGTTCTTAATTTTTTTTCAATCACCAAGACAAAACCAGCAAAGAATTAGCTTGGCACAATCCGACAAAAAAAATACGGGCAAAAAGAAACCAGCCCAGAATGATGATCAGACAAGTGAACGGGAACCCTCAGAGTCGATTATTAAATCATTTGAGGCATTTCACGTTCTGCTTGTCTTCGCGGCGGTGTCAATTCTTCTGGCGTTAGTACAATACACTCCGATTTCCCCGTCAATCGAATCACAATGGGGAAATCACACCGGGATTTTAGGCAAAACAGGCGGCATGATCGCTGAGGTGGTTATCCGTTCCAGTTTTGGCAGATTCGGATCATTTGCACTTCCCTGCCTGATGTTTCTTTTTTTAATCGGACTTTGGACTCACAATCTGAAGAGTGTCATAAAACCCGCAATTGGTATCGTTACGGCAGGTTTCTTCACAGCGCTTGGCATATCCTATTTCAGGAATTTCAAACACCTGCCACTGAATGATGATCTCGCCGGAACATTCATCAACAAGCTGAACGACTACTCGTTTCAACACATCGGCGCAACGGGCACCGCGCTGATTAGCCTAACAATAATTCTCATTGTGCTCATTTTTCTGGTAAACCTTCGCTTATCAAAGATCTTCCCAACGCTTTTTATTACATTTCCGAGCTGGCTTGGGCTTACGATTTTTAATTTTGCCAAAGCCATCACTAAAGCTATCATACCATTCTTTGCTTTAATGGGCAGTCTGGCAAAGAAAAATGACACAAATACTGAAACAGATTCCGAAGAACCTCAAGAAATTACTGAAACACCACCTTTTCAGATCAGTGATCCCGAAACGGAGCAAGATGCTGAACCTCCCGCCGAGAAAATTATACATAAAGAGCCACGGCAGACACGCCCAACGCCGCGACCTGTTGTCCATTCAGGTCCTGTTCAGGAATCAACAGGCAAGCGTTCGCTTCCACCCATTGATCTGCTGGATCCACTGCCTCTTGACCGACCGATGGTCAACCACGACGAATTGGAAGACAACTCTAGGCGGCTTGAGGATAAACTGTTAAGCCTGAAGATTGAAGCTAAAGTCATCCGCACAGTGCCGGGGCCCATCATCACCCGATACGACCTGAAACCTGCGCCAACTGTGAAAATTGCCCGCATCGCCTCTTCTGCTGACGACATTGCCATGGCATTGAGAGCTCGCGGTGTGCGCATCCTCGCCCCCATTCCCGGCGAAGCGGCTGTGGGTGTTGAGATTCCCAATCGCAATCCAGAAACGGTGTACATCAAGGAAATCATCGGATCCGACGAATTTCGCAATGGGAAAAGCCCTCTAACAATCGGACTTGGCAAGGATTCCTCAGGCGAAATTTATTGCATTGACCTGACAAAAACGCCGCATCTCCTGATCGCGGGCGCAACCGGATCCGGCAAGTCTGTCTGCATCAACAGCATTATCGCCAGCATCCTCTTTCGTGCAGACCCAGACAAAGTGCGACTAGTGTTGATTGACCCCAAAAAGCTTGAATTGTCCCTTTATGCCCGGCTGGTGGATCAGCATCTTGTCGCGCCTCCGGGATTAGGTGAGACGGTCATCACCACGCCCGAAAACGCGGTCAAGACCCTCCAGAGCGTTCACATGGAGATGGAACGACGCTACGACATCCTGACAGATGCCGGTGTGCGCGGGTTGGACGAATACCACAGGTGGCTGACACGAACTGCCCCTTCGGAACCGGACGAGGAAGACATTCGCGAACATCTGCCCTATCTGGTGGTCATCATCGACGAACTTGCCGACCTGATGATGGTCGTTCGTCGTGAATTTGAGGAGCTGGTCGCTCGGCTGGCGCAAATGGCTCGTGCCGTGGGCATCCATCTCGTCGTCGCTACTCAACGGCCTTCAGTTGATGTCGTTACCGGCTTGATTAAGGCAAACTTCCCATCGCGAATCGCGTTTCATGTGGCTTCAAAGTTTGACTCACGCACCATCATCGACATTATGGGCGCTGAATCGCTCCTTGGTAAAGGGGATATGCTTTTCCAGGGGCCAGGAACATCGCACCTTAAACGTCTTCACGCCGCTCTGGTGACCACAGAGGAAGTGGAGCGGGTTATAGAGTTTGTTCGCGCCCAACCGCCGAGGACGACATCGTTTAAACTACCCAATCCTGAGATTGAAAAAATCACCATCTACTCTGATGGCGATGAATCCAGCGTCAACTCTTCAGACAACGACAAACTGTTTGAGGAAGCCGCCAAAATTGTCGTCCGCACCGAACAAGGCTCTATTTCCGTGCTCCAGCGACGACTTAGAGTCGGCTATGCTCGTGCTGCCCGAATCATTGATGAGCTCGAACGAGCGGGCATTGTCGGTGAATTTGATGGCTCGAAAGCCCGTGAAGTTCTGGTGTCCGTTGAAGAACTTCGCGAACGACACGGCATTGAATAAAAAGAAAACACTATGATAAAAAACACAAATAATGCAAGCGCCGTCAACAGATCTATCCACGCCAATCTGTGGGTCTGGCTGTCGTTGGTCATCCTTTTTTCGGTTGTAGTCGGGTTTGCCAAATCTCCTTCTTCCGCTTTAAAAGACTTGAAGAAAAAGTACTCCAAAACCAGCTCTTTTCAGGCGGATTTTCAAGAGATTTTCGAATGGAAGATGACCGCCGAGAAGACCATCAACAACGGCTCAATCATCGTCTCTCGTGATGACCGCTTCCGCATGGAAACCACTGAGCAGCTTATCGTTTGCAATGGTGAGGCAATTTTTCGCTACAATGAGAAGCGCAATCAGATCATCATCGAACCAGTCACCGAAAAAACTGGCAAAATGTTGCCCAGAAGACTTCTGATGGAATTTGCTGATGAGTTTGATGCCCTCGAATATCGAGAACTTGCTGTTGAAGGCAAACCCGGCTTTAGATTAGACCTAGTTCCCAAAATTCCCGATGAAGCTCTGCTAACCTCCGCCACAATTTGGGCATCTTCCGAAGACCATCTTGTGCGACGGCTAATGTTTGAAGACCTAAACGGAAACACCACCACATATATTTTTAAGAATATTTCTTTGGGTGAAGATGTTGATGAAACAAAATTTCAGTTCTCTCCGCCTTCCGAAGCGGAAATCATTGATATGCGCTAAGACAACAGGCATCAACTCCGGTGATAAATTTTCTAACTTTGATTGAGATCTGAATGTCAAAATTCCGCGTGCTCATAGGCTTTCTCATTAGCCTGTTTTTCATATACTTAATAATCTGGAAGCCACAACTTTCAGCGTTTCTAAATGGTTCCGTTACCGTCCGAGATGCTCTTTTTGGTGTTCCAAGAATTGATCTTGTCGCTATGTGGAGTCATGTCCAAAGTGCCAAGCTCTTTTTTGTGTTGATAACCTTTCTCATCACACCACTCCACATGTTGATCAGGTCGCACCGCTGGCAACTGATGATCGAGCCGATTGGCAAAATCAGGCTACTTGACAGTTACTCCATTCAAACGATCGGTAATCTTGCTAACACAGTCTTTCCAATGCGACTTGGCGAAGTGGCAAAAGCGGGTTTGCTTACCAGGCGCACCAAGCTTCCCCTCAGCTCATCCATTGCTTCCGTAGTGCTTGAACGTTTGCTTGATGTGACTTTTCTGCTCGGCATTTTCGGAGTGGCAGCGGTATTTTATAAATTTCCTGAGAATATTGCCCAGACATTCAACACAGCCATCCTCATTTTCGGAATAGGCGTGATTGCAGGATTTGCTATAATAATTACTCTGGTGTTTTCCAAAGACCCGATTAAAGGCTCCATCGGCTTGTTGGTACACCTGTTACCCGCAAAGATGGCGAAGACTGTCGAGAAACTGATTCGGGATTTCGTCAGTGGTTTTGCAATGATCCGCAGCTCCAAACATCTCCTCCTGATAATATTCGAAAGCCTGTTGCTTTGGGTTATTTATGGTTTGCAGAACTGGATGATGATTGTCGCCTTTGGCTTCAATGTTGACTATCCCTTAATATCCGCCAATCCTTTCCTGACGGTAGTTGTCTTGTTGGCAGTTCTCGCGGCAGGCTTGTCCATCCCATCAGCCCCGGGTGGAATCGGCACATTTCACGCTGCGGTCATACTGGCAATGTCTTTGTTTGGCATCCATGCAGAAGTAGCCATGGGATTTGCTGTCGTGATTCACGCACTCTCGATCCTGTTCTACTGTGCTGCTGGTGTCGGTTTCCTTTGGCATGAGGGATTGAGCATGAGTGAGTTGAACGAAATTGGAAATAGCAACCAATCTGAACAAGCCAACAAATAATAACTCGCCACTTATATTGAATTCTAATAATTTTCGCCTTATTTTAATATTATGCGGGAGTAATCGGTTTTCATGTTGATGTGTTGGTGTTTTTTCCCAGCAGAACTTTGCGGAGAGTTTTGCCCGGTAAATTCACTCAACGCATCATGTATTTTTGCTTTGGTGAGGTGTTGGTGAAACAGCTTAAAGTCTTCATTTTTGAACTGATCGTTCTTTTCTTCGCGATTTACAGTCCTTCTATTTATGCTCGAACCCGTACTGTCCCGGGAGATTACCATACCATTCAAGCTGCCATTTTCGCCTCCGACGATGGCGACTCCGTGCGTGTCGGTGCTGGGCTTTACCGTGAATCATTAAATTTCGGCGGTCGAGACATTACGGTCATCGGCAATCAGCTTGATCCCTCTGATGTGATAATTGACCTCGTCGGTCAACCTTCCGCCATCCTTTTCACTCACCGTGAATCTGAAGCGGCAGAATTGTCAGGTTTCACGATCCGAAACGGTAACTCTGACCTGGGCGGCGCCATCTATTGCGCAAGCAACTCCAACCCTACCATCTCATATTGTTGTTTTCAAGATAACTTCGCCGATATATCTGGTGGCGCAATTTTTTGCAGCACCATCACGAACGCTTCAGCCACCATCATTAACTGCACTTTTTCCGGCAATCAAGCCGAGCGAGGCGATGCCATTGTCGGTGGATCAGACATGCAGATAATTAACTGCCTGTTCTGGGGCGACCGTGATCAGTCAATCCGGCTTGAAGGCGAGAATAACTCCATAAACTGCAGTCTCATTCAGCGGGGTCAACGCGCCATTGCCGGCGACGTGTGGGGCGAAGGCAATATCGAGCTAAATCCTGAGTTCATTGATCTGAATGACAATGATTTCCACCTCAATAATTATTCTCCTGCAATTGATGCTGGCGATCCTGATCTACCACGCGACCTCGATGGCACGGCTCGAGATATTGGCGCGTTCTACACTCCAATTGGCGGAGCGAGAGAGATTTTAGCCCTATCTGACACAATTCAATTCGATGGCGTATATCTTCATCACCCCAAGGTGTGTTCGCTCTCCGTTCGAAATCTCGGTGGTGAAAACCTGACCATTAGCGAAATTCTCATTGATGGGGATGGCTTTGAGCTGGCAAACGATGGTTCTTTTGAGATAGCTCCTCGCCAAAACGCTACAGTCAATGTCTCGCTTAACCCCGATCAAGCCGGTGAGTATAATGGTACCCTCATAATCGTTTCAGATGATCCTCGCCATGGTGAAACAGACATTATATTGCATGGGAACGGTGTTCTCAACTCTCAAATCTGGGTTGAACCTACGGAATTTACTCTTGCACTAGATTCATCTGATGTTCTGGAATATATTTTCAACATCGCAAACGACGGCGACGGCATTCTTGAATACACCATCACGCAAGAATATGGCGAAAATAACAACGGAGTTGGGAATTGGCGAGAGAATGATCAATCCAATGCACCATCTCGTGATTCTGCCGGCGATTTCCTCGGTCGGATAGCAGTGCCTTATCCCACAACCGTCGGCATGGCGTTTGACGGGGAAAAGCTCTGGGGTGCATCCGATGGCGGAGCCTATCTATATTCAATTGATCCTGAGACCTTTGAAGTTGTGGATTATTTTCACATCCAATCACGTCCGCGAGGACTGGCTTACCATGATGAGCATTTTGTAACGTCATATCCGAGCACCGACACTTTCCTCTACACTTATGACGCGAACGGCGAATACCTCGGTGAGTTAGACACACCAGTGCGAGATGTGTCCGGCATTGCTTTCGACAATGATGGTCATCTGTTCCTTGCAAACTACCAATTTCAAAAGCTTTACATTTTGTCAGCCGATGACCTTGAAATCATCACCGAAATCAACCTCCGCGAACAACTGAACCAGCCCGGCTATAAAGCGATTCGCCTCGACTGGGTGGAAACTCACGCTCAGGGTCAGCTCTGGATGCTGATGAGCAACTCACAGGCACATATCTCCAAGGCAGTTCAATGCCGATTTATTGAAGACTGGACTCTGGAAGAAGTTCAGGACTTCCGCCTTCGGTACTACGGAAACACGGGCATCACGACAGACAACTCCAACCTCTGGCACGGCGGCGAACAAAATGGCAGGACATGGGCAGCTTACGACAATGGAATTAACGAGCAGGTTTGGCTGTGGCTTGAGGAAGACCAAGGCACATTGGAAAGTTGGGAAGACACAGACATTCTTTTCCGCATCTCAGCCAGCCAGATGTCCGCAGGAAACTACACCAACACAATCCATGTTCTCTCTAATGATCCTGATCTGCCTGACATTGCGATCACCATAGAGCTTGATATTATTCAGTCTGTCATTGAGCCAGATAACAGCTCACCCGCAATCGCCGAGAAATTTAGCCTTGACGGGTGCTTCCCAAATCCGTTCAACCAGCAGACGACGATTTCCTATTCACTAATAGAGGATTCCCCAATCTCCCTATCCGTCCTCAGCGCGGATGGAAGACTGATCGCCAGAATATTCGACGGATTTCAGACTGCCGGAAAGCATAACATCGCTTGGACTCCAGATAATATCTCGGCTGGCGTTTATTTGATTAACCTGGAAACTGCTGGACAGCAGGCAACTCTGAAGACGCTGTATTTGCCGTAAGACTAAATTTCCGTCGGTCGTGATCTTGTGTCATCTACACAAAAGGATAAAATCAATACTATGGTCAAAAATTATTCCTCCAAAAGCTTAATGTTTTATTCCATTTTTCTGTCAATAGCTCTGGCATTTTTCACGATCCCTCTCCAAGCTCAGACGCTCGCCGAGATGACGGTGGAGGCGGTGCCCGATGGCGAGGGCGTGCCGCTTATCGTTCGCAATGCCACTGAATCCATCCTCGTCGTCCATTCCAACATCCCGGTGATGTCCTTCGAGGCGAACATGGGCATATCCCGCGTGGATAATCCTGATCCGGGCGAATTTCGGCTACATCTCCACCCCGGATCCTGCATCGTCACCTTCAAGGCTGACGGCTACATGCCCGTCAAGCGAACGTTCTACATTCCGATCAAGGATTACAAGGAGGTGAGGGTTCGGGCTGGCGTGGTTCTGGATGAACTGCCAGTCGTTATCAGGGTGAATCCGCCGGGAGCCTCGGTGCGGGTTGATGGTGAGATAATGGACATTACTGGCACGATTAAGCTGACGGTTGGGGAGCATAAGATTTCCGCGAGCAAGGCGGGATTTACTCCGATCAATCAAGTCTTCAATATCAACGAAGATGCGGTGCTCTTCGAATTCACCCTTGAAAAGCCGAAACTCTGCGTTGTCGAAGTCAGTACTGACCCATCAGGCGCGGAAGTGTCGATTGACGGCGTGAAGCTGAACGGGTTGACGCCAGTCTCGGACTTTTACAACAGCGGACGCTATCCGATCAAGATCACGCGGGATAAATATCTTCCAATTGAGGAGTCAGTCTTCATCGACCAGTCGAAGGCAAAGAACAGCTTCAGTTATCTGTTGGAAGCCAACACAGGAACAATCATTATTTCCTCCGATCCTGAAGTGAATATGGATGTGACTCTGAACGGCAAATCAGTCGGCAAGACCCCTTTGACCTTAAAAGAGCAGGCTATTGGGAGCTATGATCTTTCAGGCAGTCACGAATATTACATATCAGAACCGCTTAATTTCAGTTTGCAGCGCGGTGCTACCCATCGAGCCGTTCTGAAAGCTAACGAGAATTTCGCCATTCTGACGGTCAACACCACAGCAGGTGCTTCGGTTTACCTGAACAATCAGAAGCTTGACAAGTTCAAAGATTTACGTTTATCCCCTCAGACCGCAAGATTACGTGCGGAGAAGTCGAAATGCGAAACGGTTGAAACGACGCTGATTCTGAAACGTGGGGCACGAGAGAATGTCGATCTTTACCTTGATGAGCAGGTTGGCACGATCGCTATTTCAGTTGATCCACCAACAGCGCAGATTGAGTTGAGTGGTGATGCTGGTGAGCATTACACTTCGACCGGGACGAAGATATTTGAGAATATTCCTGTTGGTAGCTATGAGATAGAAGTGACTCTACAGGGCTATAAGACGGATAATAGAACTTTGCGTCTTCGTGCGGATGAGACATTGCGTGAGCGGATCACGCTTGAGGAAGGTGGCGGCGGCGAGGGACCTTTACCTGGTATGTTGTTTGTGGAAATCCCCGGTGGTAGTTTCCTGATGGGTTCACCCTCAAATGAAGAAGATCGGTTTAACAATGAGAATCAACATCGCGTAACGCTCAGTGGATTTGAGATGATGACGACGGAGGTTACGCAGGGGATGTGGGTGGCAATAATGGGCAGTAATCCCTCGAAATTTAAGGGTGATAACTTGCCAGTAGAACAGGTATCTTGGGAAGATTGTCAGGAATTTATCCAAAAGTTGAATCAGCGTGATCCTGGTAAGGGATATCGCTTGCCAACGGAATCGGAGTGGGAATATGGTTGTCGAGCGGGCACGCCGACACGATTTAACCTTGGCGATAGTGATTCAGATTTGGGTCGAGCCGGTTGGTATGATGGTAATTCAGGTAGTAAGA
>CAZAGU010000034.1:0-25221 GCA_964484805.1 uncultured bacterium | reverse complement strand
AATGCGGTTTGTCCGTTGGCAAATCCACCGCCAATTGTAACGACGAACTGGGCATTTTCAGCTTCACCTGGTTCTGGAGCGCCGTTGAGTGATGCTTCAGCGTCAACGACCTCAAGATGTGGGGAGATTGCTTCCAGTAACAACTGGATTTCACCGTCGGGAATATTTTCACCATAATTAATGACTGGCACAGTGATTTCCACCGTTTCGGTCGGATTAGCGATTCCGTCGCCGTCGCCATTGGAATCACCTTCCTCATCATCGTCAATTTCCGCAACGCCGCCACCGATGAACATTTCAGCCTGAGTGACTTCGTAATCAACCAACACGGAGTGCAGGTTATGACCTGTGACGGTCAAGGCAATCTCGCCATCCTGAGTCCATTCGGGATTAAGCGCGAAATCAACCCGCCCGTCTTCATCCGTCCGGGCGACAAGTTGGAATTCTTCGGTTTTGTACAGGCAGACCAGAGCATCAACAACAGGTGTGTCGTCTTCCTCAGAGCGAACAACCACACTGAAGTCCGATTGCCCAATATTTATGGCATCCAGCGCTTCGACCGTCAATGCCAAAGGCGTGTCGGTGAAAAGATCAACGGCAGGATCGCCCATCAGATTGAAGATATAAAGCTCGCAGAGCCAAGCTTCCAAACCGGGATTTTCATGATGGTTTATGTCTCCACGGTCAAAGTAATGGCTGTACAGAGCAAACTTAGACTTCATGAAGGCGCTACCCTGGGTGTAGATTCCATCGACAAAGTATGCCTTGAAGGTCGTTGAAGCGATAAGGTTGTTATATGCAGTGTGGGTTGCGCCAGCAGCGCCCACTGCGCCAATTCCACCACCATTGGGGTGATATGAGAAACGCTCAGTGTAGTAAAAGGGACTGGAAACATGCTCGCCGTAGTCGCCAGTGTTGCAGGTCGCAAGCATGACGAAAGGCAGCATTCTGCGGTTGCGCAGTGCATCAACGGCAACGAAGCTGAATTGGCTCATATAAGTGTAACCACGGTACATAAACAGCGAGATGCCATCATTAATATTGCTGGTAATGAACGCAGCTGCGTTGGGCTGAGCATTCTGAGGAGTCCAGTACAACTCTTCGACGCTGTTGAAACCATGCCGCATAACAAGGTTTTTCGTCCAGCGGCATACGTCAATGGAGCTGGTTCCGCTACGGCTGTCGCCAGCGACAAGTGCCCCTCGCTTCTGCCAGCCAATTTCATCGCCTTGACCAATGTATGGGTCGGATTCATAAGCGATGGTTTTCTCGACAATCCCGCGCAACATGTTCGGGCTGTTGAACACCAGCCGCCCAAGGGCAGCTTCAGGCAGAGGATCATCGCCTTCAAGCTCAACATACGGATTGTCAGATTCGTAGGGCCAGTTGCCACCGCGACGCATTTCCCAGTAGGCGCGGGGAAATTGCCCATCGGTGTCGCCTACGATCACAACGTATTCCGGCGGCACTTCAGACTCTTCGTAAGCGGCGATGATAGCGTTCTTGTTTGCCTGACCATCCGCAGCGTTAACATGTGCGACTTCGACAGTCCAACCCATGCGGCGACGCCATTCGATCAGAGGCGCAAGTTCCTCGTCGATCTGATCCCAGTTGCCCATCACATATAGAATGGAACCTCCAGTTGGTGGCACATCTCTGGCTGGAGGTGGGTTTAAAACCATGTCGCTGACGATTTTATAAAAATATCTCGATGGACGCGGGCGGTCAGGGTCCTCAACCAGATTGACCATATTTTCATCGGATGTGTAATCGAGGTCAAACTCAAAGGACTCTACAATCTGCACTTCACCCGTCTGAACATTATAGCGAACCGGGCTGATAATTATCGGCACAATTCTATATCCGCGGATAATCGCAGGTTTGCCTACTCTGGCAATTTCGGAAGGATAGAAGCCATCAGCGCTGACCACATCAGCAATTTCCGGAGAAAGACGAACGAATCCTTTGCCAATTAAGGCTTCGGGGTCTGCCAATTGAACGGATGAGATTTCCGTATCATCAACAGGCTGAGCAGGATAAGGCGTATATCCATCCTCAAAGCGGGATACTAAATTTTTCACTGTAAGCGATATGCCAGATCGCGGAGGGATCAGCATGAAGCGGGTGACAGTGGGAATTTCGGGGAAACCAACGCGACTTGGTGAAAATTCTCCCTCGATCCGAAACTGATCATATTGCTGGTCATCAACCCAAACTGTTGAATGTTCCAGCTTTTCAAGATCAAACGTCAGGTTAGCCACCTGATCGGATTCGCTTGCCAGTGCAATCTGTAGATCGCTCGGCAGGCTGATATTTGTGAAGTCACTCTCGGCAAATGTTGAGGTGGCAAAAGCGACCATCAATAAAAGAGCGACAAACACAGCCTTTTCAGTCCTGTAAAAATAATGCATGCGTCCTCCGGGGAGCAGTTCTAGGTTCATGTTTTCGTGGTGGGATTTGGCTTATCCTGAAATGTGATTTCAAATAAGCTTCAGCAATCCGCGCCGCTACATGTAGGTACTACGATCTTTTAATATACGAAATCAGAATTTACAGTCAAGTAAATGCGGAATATTCAAGCCATTCAGAAAGCAATGCTTGACAGATGTAAAAAACTCATCTAATTTGAATACTCGCTTCATGGTGGTGTGATTCAAACATTTTCAACCACACGTGCAAGCCGGAAGGTCGGATTATATGTGTAAGCTACCAAATGTGGCAGGCATCTGAGAGGTTCTGAAACACGATGAAGCAGGATTCTTGAAATTTTTTTAAGGACGACTACGATGATTGATAATCAAAATAAAAGTTTTTTCGAAGAGCTTGAGCTTCGTCGCAATTTGGTTGACGAATACATTCTTCAACCAAGATTCACGTCAAGATTCAGACCCGATGATATTAGCTCCGCTGTAACCGCTTATGTCAGATACGGCGGCAAGCGACTGCGTCCTGCCATTTTGATGCTCAGTTGCGGAGCTGTGGGTGGTGACGAGAACATTGCCATCCCTGCCGCCGCTGCGGTGGAAATTTTCCACACCAGAACGCTGGTGCATGATGATATAATTGATCGGGATTCAATCCGGCGTGGCAGCCCAACCTTGCATATACTCTACGCCGACCGCACTGAAAAGGGCGAATCTGGTTTTCAGCTTGAGCACGATCTGGCGAGACACTATGGCATTTCGGTAGCCATCCTCAGCGGCGATGTCCAACATGGTTGGGGCATTTGTATGATGTCTGAATTGTCAACTAAGAACGGCATTGACGCAAATCTGACGCTGGAACTTATCAATCAGCTGGATACTAATGTGCTGAACACACTGGTTGAAGGTGAAGTGCTCGACATTCAGTATTCTTTCAAGAACATCGAAGACTTAACTCCTGATCTGATTGAAGACATGCTCTGGAAGAAAACTGGCGCACTGCTTGAGTTCTGCGGACAAGCCGGCGCAATAATCGGCGTTGGCAAGAGCGATCATCCTCTGGTGCGCGCCATGGCAAAGTTCGCCGCGAAGTGCGGAACAGCCTTCCAGCTTCAAGACGACATTCTCGGCATCGTCGGCAATCAGAAAACACTTGGCAAACCGATAGGATCAGACCTTCGCGAAGGCAAGCGCACTCTGGTGTTGTATTATGCCTACCGAAATTGCAACACCGTTGAACGTAAGAAACTGTTGAGTGTATTGGGGAATGACCACGCCAATGAGGCTGACGTTAAAGAGTGCATCGGGCTTCTGCGGGAAAAGAATGGCATCTCTACTGTAAAAGAACGCTCACAAAGATTAATCGAACAGGCTCTGGTTCATCTGAATATGCTACCTGCGAGTCGCTACAAAGTACTGCTGGCACAATGGGCAGATTTCATGATTAATCGGGATTTTTAGAATATTCATGGTCAGAGCTGAAGCTACTATCATAAATAAACTCGGACTTCATGCCCGACCCGCCTCAAAGCTGGTCAAGATCGCCTCGCGTGGAAAATCTGAAGTTACGATGATCCACAAAGGTCAACGCGCCAATGGGCGAAGTATTCTCGGTGTGATTCTACTGCAGGCTTACAACGGTGCTACCATCACCATCGAGGTGAGCGGCGCTGATGAACAGGAAGTGCTGGATAATATTCTGGCCTTAATCGCCAATAAGTTTGAAGAGGAATGAGACTTTACAAAGCAACCACAACAGATGGGGTGATCCGGTCAGACTTCTGAAATCTGCCAAATCCATCGCATCTGCTGTGGATGTCACTATCCAAGCTGTCCGAGAATGCCAAACAGTTTCAATTCCTCATTCCCGGCTTGACCGGGAATCCAGATTGAAAGTTTAAAGATTAATCCGTTATTCACAACAGATTAAGCAGATTTAACAGATTAGGAAAAATGTTTTGATCTGTGTAATCAGCGGAATCTGTGGAAGCAATTCTCAAAGATGTGGATTCTGTTCACCAAAGGTGAATAGTGACAAGCCAATGACCCGCCTTCGTTGGAATGACAGCGGACTTCGTCCGCTGTTTGAATACGATAGGAGAAACCTGTCCGGGCAAGCCGGACAGGGCACCCGTGCCGTACTCCGTCATTGCGAGGCGCGAAGCAACGAAGCAATCCCATCGAGTTCGAGAATCAACCCTTCATGTAGAGGGCATCAGACGCACCCTGTAATGTCGTTCCTGCGAAGGCAGGAACCCAGTGCTTTAAATTAAAACAGGGCATTCTTCCTTTAAAGGCAGGCTCCATCACATTTATTCACTTGGGTGCTCTTAGTGGTTCATGCATTTAAACTCTCAATCTGGATTCCAGCCTTCGCTGGAATGACAGCGGCGGGGCGTTTTACCTGCTGTACTAGTGAAAATCATATTCTCGGATAGATTCCTTCACGATAATCCGAGCTATTGTCCCAGCAATAGCATTTTTTTGCCATGTCGGATCAACTTTTTACTGAGACTACCCACCATAAAGTCAACAAATGCCGCTTTCGAGTGGACTCCAAGCACAATTTTATCCGCCCAACCATAGAATTGCTCAGCGGTGTCTGATGTCTTGCTGGCAGCGACAAATTCTGCCTGCACATTTTCAAAGCCGTGTGCTTCCAGATAACGCACCGCCCGTCCTAAAAGGTAGTTGGCAGCGACTTCATCATCATGCGCCATCAGCACCTTTACTTCATACTCTTCAGGTTTTGACGTTTGAGCAAATCGGTGCATGGCGCGAACAGATGGCAAACTCCCGTTGAACGCCATTAATATCTTCCATTTTTTGTCTCTGGTGGGGAAAGGTGGCAACACGGCGGGAACTGCCACAAAAGGCGTGATGGTTTGAGCCAGCATGGAATCAATGGGATCACCTTCAACAGGGGCTTTGCCCGGGCAATGGAAATATGTGCGCAAGCCTGTTACCACGCGGTCGTAGAAGAGAGATTCCTGAATAATCTGGCTGCTTGGGTTGCCCTGAAGTTCTGCGATTCGATAGGAAACACCCTCTCGCTCGCAAGTTACTTTAAAGTTGTTCACCAGCGAAGTGATATGGGCAAGAGCTTCGTCTTTTTTGGCAGCAACAAGTTTATCTGCAAAATAAATTCCACCAACAGGCAACGTGCCGACGGACTTCTCAATACCCGGCACATCCAGCACCGCCAGCCCAGTTAGCTGCGCATCTGAGCGGCGGGCGAGAAAACAACCATAGGAAATAGCTGCATCTGTGTAAACAGATGAATCCAAAGGGATCAGAATGCGTTTTATCATCGTGGATCCTTTTTTTAGTCTGCTTCAGATTGAAACACCTTTGCTCTGCTCTGGCAATAACATTTCAACCAAGAGCATTGTATTTTGAAATAATAAAGAAATATCGTCAATGAAACAAATTATATCAGCTTATGTTATTGCATTTTTACCACAATACTCAATAATTGAGAAGAAAATACTCGGATGAAACCAACCAAGAGATGATAAAAGAGTCAATTGGAAGCGAGATATCTGAACAAGACTTGACAATAGCCAAAGAAAATCTTATAATCCTGCCTCGTGTTTCAATTGGGATAAGCTCGATAATGTCGTTAGATAGTAGCGAAGGACGGTGTTGGAATGTTCCAGATGACTGGTTCCAAAGCTGGTTTAACCGTCATTATATTAATGTTTACAGCCATCGAACGACCGAAGAGGCAGAGAAATTTGTCAATAATTGGCAAATCTGGGATAAAGTCAAACCCGGGCAATGGTGTCTTGATCTTGGATGTGGAAGTGGCAGATACTCCAAATTAATCGCCAGACGAGGAATTCGGGTATTTGCTATTGACTTATCTGTGGATTTGCTTATCTTAGCCAAATCGGACAGCACAAACCATTTGCAAACCTATTTCATTCGTGGCGACATGCGTCACATTCCATCCCAAGGTTTATTTAATCTTATCCTGAGCCTGTTTACCTCTTTTGGATATTTTCAAGATGACAATGAGCATCGGCGAATACTAGAAACCATTTCGTCGTTGTTAGCGCCAGATGGAATTTTCATCCTGGACATCCCGAATAAAATTCCCACAATTTCACACGTGGCTGAAAATTCTGTCAGCGAGCGGGAGATAGAAGGTTGCACTGTGCGTGAAACTAGAAGATGGGACAATGTGCGAAATGTTGTTGAAAAGAAGATCGAAATCATCAAAGACATGCGAAAGGAAACATTTTTCGAATCGGTCAGATTGTTTTCACTTAATGAAATTTCCGAGATGCTCCTGACTGCCGGAATAAAATTAATTCAACCGCCTTGGGGAGACTACTCAGGCGCCCGGTTGTCAACGACAAGCCCACGCATGATTTTCTTCGGAGCCACAAATGTCTGAAAAGATACCTTTCTCGAGATTATCCGGTGTTCCTCGTATCACAGGTGACTACCTTGACGGCAGGCAGGCAATCAACTCGCTTCTGGGAGGCGATTGGCGCGACCCCGCCACACGCCAGCTCGTGCGAGACAGCCGACGCAAAACCAACCGAAACGCCGGACTAGCCGCGGCAATCACAGCGAGCTACAATGGTTGCGAAATCCCCATTGAAGTCAAACGAAACATTGAAGCTTTAGACCATCCAGACACTCTCGCCATTGTAACCGGTCAGCAGGTTGGTTTGTTTGGCGGGCCATTATATACCTACTATAAAGCCCTCACAACTGTGCTGATGGCTAAAGAGCTTTCTAAGGAAACCGACGGCAAAGTGGTGCCCGTGTTCTGGATGGAAACAGCAGATGCTGATTTTTCTGAAGTCGATCACGTCGGCTTCCCGCCTTGTCATCCAAAATATCCCGTTTCCCGTCGAAGCGTTTATCTGCCGACTGATATTATTGCAGGCAGATCCACCAGATGGCATAGATTTTTCTCCGAGATCGAACAAGCGCGAAGCCAGCTTCTTGAATGGCTACATCCATTGCCTTATAAGAAGAAGATCGTAAAAGTTCTTCACAATGCCTACAAGCCTGGATTTCCAATTGCAGATGCTTTCCGGGAATTGATGACAGAATTGATGGGCTCAATGGGGCTGGTGATGTTTGACCCACTGGCACCGTCGATAGTCGAGCGGTCAAAAGATTTCTGGGTGTCCTGTCTGGATCGCCCGGAACGCTTCAGTAATGCTTTCTCTGTGACATCGCGCGAGATAAATTCTCTCCGCCTGCCACTTCAGGTGAAGCTCAGGGATGACACACTGCCGGTATTCTGGATAGATAATGACGGAATTCGCCATCGGGTAGTTGGCAAACCCGGCAACTGGCATCTCCAGTTTGACGATAAAGTTTTCCAGAATGGCGACCTCCTCGAAAATGCAGTGTCAGGCGATGGCATGTTTTCACCAAGCGCTTTGCTAAGACCAGTGCTTCAAGACTGGTTGCTCCCCACATGGATCTACATTGGTGGGCCTTCTGAGATAGCATATCACGCTCAGATCGGCAGAGCTTACGATCAGGTAAACATGTCTCGTCCTCTGATTGCTCCTCGCATCAGCGCGACAATTGTTGAGCTATACTCAAGGCGCACTTTAGACAAGAATAATTGGAAAGTCGCCGAAGTGTTTGACGGTAAGGAAATTCTACTGCGGACGCGAGGCATGGCAGGAAATCTCGCGGATCTTTTTGACAACGGCGAAGTACAATTGCGTGGTTGGCTTGACAATGTTCGCCGCGGTTCTGATGATGCTGGTGTGAATATAATTCCGGAGGTTGAAACCATCGAGCGGAAAATACTATACCAATGGGAAAAACTGCGGACAATTTCCGCCCGAAAAGTTACACTTAGAGACGAAACACGCGTTGAACAGGCGCAAAAATTGCTGGACAGACTAGTGCCAGACAACATGCCACAGGAAAGACATAACAGCGTTTTGTTTTATCTCGCTCGTTACGGGGATAAATTTTTACACGCAATCAATTCAGAAAAAGACCTCTTTAATCCCTTCCACTTTGTAGTTGACTTGGAGGAAAGACCATGAAAAATATCGACATCCTAGCCGTTAGTCCCCATCCTGATGACGTTGAGCTTGCTTGTAGCGGTACACTAATCCATTTGATTGACAAGGGCTATCGAGCGGCTATTGTTGACATGACCGATGCCTTGCTCTCCACGACGGGAGATCCTGTCACTCGACAGACCGAGGCTGAAGCTGCGCGGAAGATCATGGATGTTCACGAACATTATCAGCTTGGCTTAAAAGAAGGCTCACTGACGGCTTCGGGCGAAAACCTATACCGGATGGTGTCATTGATCCGTCGCACTCGCCCCTATCTGGTTCTTGCACCCTACAAGGAAGACAGGCATCCTGACCATTCCGCCACTTCTCAGATCGTTCAATCTGCTTGTTTCTGGGCGGGTGTTCCCAAGTATGGCGACAATCAAGCTCCCCATCGCCCCCATCGGCTGGTGAATTACTTCCTACACTGGGAAGGTCCCGTTTCCTTTGTGGTGGACATCAGCGCCACCTTTGATCGGAAGCTCAAGGCAATTCGCGCCTATCATTCACAGTTTCTCGCTCAGCCGGGCGACAGGTCTTACACCTATATCAGCCGGCCTGAATTTCTGGAGAATATCATCAATCGCGCTCGCTACCATGGTTCACAGATTGGCGCTGAATATGGCGAACCATTCTACACCCGCGAAACACAGCGTGTTGACGACATGATGGACTGGGCTAATACTCAAGGTGTTGTTGGTTGAAAATCGCCATCACATGTTACCCTACTTATGGCGGAAGTGGTGTGGTAGCGTCCGAGCTGGCAATGGCTCTGGCGAAGCGCGGACACGAGATTCACGTTGTCAGCTATAAAGTACCCGGCAAGCTGGACATCTCTCTTAAGAACATTCATTACCATTGCGTTACAGTGCCGGATTATCCGCTCTTTGAATATCCGCCATATTCGCTGGCATTGGCTTCCCATCTGGCTGAAATTTCCACGCGCTTTAATCTTGATATTATACACGCGCATTATGCCATTCCGCATGCGGCGAGCGCGGTGCTGGCGCGTGAAATGACCGGAAAGGGTGTTAAAGTAGTGACCACCTTGCATGGCACTGACATTACCCTTGTCGGAAGAGACAAATCATTTCTACCGATTACCCGCTATGCCATCGAGCAATCCGATGCCTTAACTGCTGTCTCGATGTTCCTGCGAGATGAAGTCTGTTGCCGGTTTTCCTGCGAGAAGACCATTGAAGTCATCTACAATTTTATTCACCCGGACGCTGTTAAAAAAAGCAATGGGAAAAACATTCGCAGTTGTTTAGCCCCAAATGGCGAAAAACTTCTGGTTCATGCGTCTAACTACCGAAAAGTCAAGCGCGTTGACGATGTTTACCGGATATTTAAAACACTGTGTGATTCCGGTGAAAATCTGAAATTACTGTTAGTCGGAACGGGACCACTTCTAGCAGATATACTCGGCTTGGCTAAGGAAGATGGGTTGGATGAAAAAATCGTTGTGTTTGGTGAACAGCGAGAGATATATGATATACTAGCTGCCGCAGACGTACTACTTCTGCCAAGTGCCAGCGAGAGCTTTGGGCTGGTGGCGCTGGAGGCAATGGCTTGCGGCACACCGCCCGTTGCATCGGATGTTGGTGGATTGCCCGAGCTGATTGACCATGGCAAAACCGGCTTTCTGGTGCCTGTTGGTGATGTTAATCTGATGAGTGAATATGTAAAAATATTACTATCAGATGAAAAATTATACAAAAAAATTGCAAATTCGGGAAAGAAACGGGCATTAGCTCAGTTTAATATAAAAAGCGTCGTCGATCAGTATGAAAAACTGTACATCGACACTTTACAGACTGTCAAGGGCAACTTGTCATAAACCAATGACATTTTGGTAATTAAAACACTTAATGTGATGCAGGTCACGTTATGTGGCACAATGTTGATGTAATATTGCGATTTGGTAAAAAAAACAGGTCAGGTAATGAACGAGAGTATTTTTCGCGAGTATGATATCCGTGGTGTGGTTGGAACCGATTTAACGCCGGAAGTAGTGCGCCTTTTGGGCAAGGGAATCGGAACATATATGGTTCAGCATGACGCGCTGAAGATTACAGTCGGACGCGATGGACGGAATTCGTCGCCTTCACTGCGAGATTATTTAACCGAAGGTCTCCGTTCGGCTGGTGTGGATGTGATTGATCTGGGTGTTATCCCCACACCGGTGCAGTATTATTCCACGCATCACCTCGCTGGAGTGCAGGGTGGCGTTATGATTACCGGTAGTCATAACCCTCCGGAATACAACGGTTTTAAGCTGTCACTGGGCACAGACAGCCTTTTCGGCGATCAAATACAAGCGATCAGAAAAATCATCAAGGCGGAAAAATTTACCGCTGGTGAAGGAAAAATCGAGCAGACGAATGTAATACCCGCCTACATCAAGGATTTAACCGGCAGGCTAGCGTTAAAGCGTCCGGTTCGTGTGGCAGTAGATCCGGGCAACGGAGTTGGTGGAATTACTGCTGATGCCGTTTTATCTGGCATCGGCGCTGAAGTAACCGTCATTAATGGTGAAGTTGATGGGAATTTTCCCGCACATCATCCGGATCCGACGGTTGAGGCGAATCTGCTTCAGCTTAAGCAGATGGTTCTGGACGGAAAATTTGAGCTGGGGATTGCCTTTGACGGCGATGCAGACCGCATTGGCATTATCGATGAAAAAGGTGGCGTGCTCTGGGGTGATCAGATTCTAGCGCTGTTGGCTCGGAATGTGCTGAGCGAATTGCCGGGATCACGCATTATTGGCGAAGTGAAATGTTCCCAGCTTTTCTTCGACGACATTGAAAAGCATGGTGGCATTGGCGAGATGTGGAAAGTCGGGCATTCATTAATCAAACAGCGGATGAAAGAAACAGGGGCAGAACTTGCCGGCGAGATGAGCGGGCATATTTTCTTTAAGCACCGTTTCTATGGATTTGACGACGCTGTGTATGTTGCCGGGCGTTTTCTGGAAATAGTATCCCAAACGGAAAAGCCTGTGAGCCGATATTTAGAAGATTGGCAAACAGTTTTCAATACACCGGAGATCAGAATTGAATGTCCGGACAAAATAAAGTTCGAAGTAGTCCAACAAGTTCGAGATTACTTTCGTTTGAAGTACGAGGTCATAGACATTGATGGCATGAGGGTGAAAATGCCGGGCGGATGGGGACTGTTGCGCGCGAGCAATACACAACCCGTTGTCGGGCTCAGATTTGAAGCTGAATCGCCAGAACGTCTTGAAGCCATCCGTATCGAGGTGGAAAATATTTTGATGAAAATCCGTGACAATTTGTAGATGTGGCATATTCTTTGCTTTTGTTATTCATAGATGATGCGTTGAGAAGCTCGAAAGAACTTCTTGCAAATAATTCAAGATTTGATGTGATGCCAAGCATTAGAACAAATGACTCAGTTAAACATCCTGCACGGGCTCAAACTAGGGAGGTGAATCATGGTTTGCTCATTTTGTCGTCGCGAAATTCGTGATGAAGACCGTCGCTACTACAGCCGACAGGCTGGAATGCGCGGTTACTACCATTGGGAATGTTTTGTTGACGCTTGTCGCCAGGCGAATAAAGTCGGTGCCAAAGAAATCGAAACTATCGCTGTCAGCACAGGCGCTTACGACCATTTCTCAACATACGATACAGTTGACGAGTAAGCTGTATGAAATCCGCTGACGTTCAGGCGAACGAATGTCCTGATAGGGCGGAAATGCTTCGTCAGGGACGAGAATACAGCCGAAAACTGGCGAACAGTCATTACGAAAACTTTGCAGTTGCCAGCTGGTTACTGCCGTCGGACATCCGACGAGACCTTTTTAATATCTATGCTTTCAGCCGAATGGCTGATGATGCCGCAGATGAGAATCAAGTTGGGAATACTCCCGCTGAGAAACTTGACGAAATTGAACAGAGATTGGAAGCGGCAGTTCAAGGCGTTCTGAATGATCCTCTAAGCGTTGCGCTTGGGGAAACCATCAACCGCCGGGAACTGCCGCTTCAGCTTTTTAAAGACCTGCTTTCTGCTTTCAGAATTGATCTCACTAAAACACGCTATGCCAATTGGGCAGAGCTGAATGAGTACACTAAGCTGTCTGCCAACCCTGTCGGGCGGTTAGTTTTGCACTTATATGGTGAAAAAAAAACAATAAATTTTGACTATTCTGACAAAATTTGCACAGCTTTGCAACTGGCAAACCATTGGCAGGACATCAGAGAAGATTTTTTTAAAGGAAGAATTTATATTCCTCAGGAAGATTTGAACCGTTTTGGTGTAACTGAAGCTGACATTGAAAAAGGAAATTTCAATAACAATTTCCGCGATCTGATGATTTTCGAGGTAGATCGAGCCGAGCAATGGTTTGAGGATGGGAAACCTCTTCTAAAGCATGTCAAAGGCAGTCTTGCCGCTCAGCTTGAGATGTACTGGCGCGGTGGCATGGCAGCGCTAAAATCGATTCGGAAAGCAGATTACAACGTCTTGCAGAACTCTCCGAAAGTAAGCCGGCATGACAAGATAAAGATTGCATTTTTATCATTCAGGCGGTTTCTTTAAGTATGGGTGTTTTGGCTGCGAAGCTAAGACTCCTCTCCATGTGATTTGACCCATTTGTGCTAAAACTTTAACCAGATGAGTTTAGAAATTTCTGCAGAACCAACTTACGCTCTCGAAGATGCCAGCTCGCAAGAGCTTGAGGCAGCGTGGAAGCATTGCGCCGCAATAACCCGGCGAGCCGCTGGTAATTTTTACTACGCCTTTCTCTTTTTACCACCTGAGAAACGGCGAGGTATATATGCTCTGTACGCATTCCTGAGAGCCGGCGACGATGCTACCGACGACGATCACGTTGATTCGCGCGGGATTTTACAACGACTGCAACATCGTCTGGATCTGGTTTTCGCCGGTCGATATAACGATAGACTGACCTTGGCGCTGGCGTATGCGCATCGGCAATTTCAGTTCATGCGTGTGCATTTTGAAGATATGTTTCTCGGTCTGGAGATGGATCTGCAACCGACGATCTATCATTCTTTTGCTGATCTTAAGCTATATTGCTATCGGGTGGCTTCAACTGTGGGGCTGTTGTGTCTAAGGATTTTCGGTGTTGACACTGAAGACGCTCGCAAGTATGCTGAAAATCTTGGCATTGCCATGCAACTGACGAACATCCTGCGCGATATTGTCGAGGACTATGAGCGAGGCAGAATTTATCTTCCTGTTGAGGATATCGAGCGCTTTAAGCTGTCCCGCGAGCATCTTCTATCTGCGGAATATCATCAGCAACTGGTCAATCTGGTTCGCTGGGAAGGTAGCCGTGCCCATGAATATTATCAGCTTGCAGACAGCCTGATGCCCCTCAAACATAAGCGCAAGTTGGTTGCTTCCAAGATAATGGGCATCATTTACCGCACTATTCTCAAGAAGATCATGGTGAATGATCGTTTTGACAAGCGCGTGGAACTAACTCGGCGTGAAAAACTGACAATCGCCCGTAAGGTTGTCCAAGAGTTCAGTTCGTAGTAAATATTCTCAAATGCCACCTACAAGTGTTGCTTTTGCAACATAAAATAAATAAATTTACATAGATGGAAATTCTTGAGAATTTCCAAAGATTTTGACTATGCTTGGTTAACATGTCCTGAGTTCAAGGAGGATCAAATGTTTAGTGAATGGAAAAAGATTTTATTTGTTGCGATTATGGCGTTATTGCTGACGGCAATAATTACGCCACCAACGCAAGCTGTTTGGCATGTGTTTCTTGATGAGCATTTCGACAAAGATCAACAGAACCAGAATTTGCGCTGGCCCTGGCTTACTGATCTCCGCGTCGGACTTCGCTGGCATTGGAATCCTCGCCCTCCTCATTTCCGTGCTGAAGCCGTACCGACCGACTATAGCTGGGGAATTCAAGATTACATTTACAATTCTCGGGTAACCCCGCGGCATGAGCTTCATCAGGCGCTGTGGTGCGCATACACCAATCGAACCATAGTAAATGAACCACACTGGCCTGCAGATGATGACTATATGCCTCTGCAGAACGCTTGGGTGTGGTGGGGTCCAGTCAGTCTTGAAAATGCAGTTTCTGCGAATGTTTCGTTCTGGGTATATATTGATTTATCAAGTTACCCGCATGATTCTCTTTCCTGTGTTGCCGTTGACGACCCTGAACTCCTCACCCTTGAAGGTGATGACTTTTTTGAAACTGTCCCCGTAGGCAAATCATTTTCCCACCGCATCAGCAATGATTGGCTGTGGCAGAGTTTCTATTTGGACTCACTGTATGTTGCCGGGGGCGAAGAACCTGTCAGCGTACTTGGCTCTGAAGAAGTTTACATTGCCTTTGTCTGGCATTCGGGTCGCTATGTTTTAAACGATGGCGACAAAGGCGCATTCGTTGACGATGTGATTTTTGCTTGGGATGATGGCTTGTTTGACATCGTGCCCACCTACTATTGGATGGGCTATCGCGTCAACGAAGATCAGATTGACTGGTCACGTGAAGCGCCCGGCAGAGGCGAAGAGGTCAGCTTTAAGGTTGATTACAAGGTCATTGGGGTTGGAGACTCGCCAGAGTTTGACATTCAGTTACTCCATAATGACACACTGATGTATTCCGAAACGGTGACGCAGTTAGGTTCTGAAGACTCAACTTACACTATCACTGCTGACACCGTTTGGACTGCCTATTATGGGTATCATCAGTTCCGTTGGGAACTTGACATTCCTGTTCGCGAGGGTGGTAATGTTGAAGAAGGCAACGAAAACAACAATGTCAAGACTTGGGAATTTTCTATTGAATACAACCCAGCTCCTGGGTTTGACATCGAAGACGTTGCAGAAACAGACACTGTGATCGTTAATGGCGAAGATCCGATCAATATCGCCTGGACAATCGCCGATACGCTGAATGACTTTTACTTCAATGTCTATCTCTATTGGACTGAAGACACCACTGGTCTTGCCGATGATCCTGAAGTCTATCTGAACTATGGCTATGTCGGCCGCGCGATGAATCAGGAACGTGGCGATGGTAGCTTCGCCTGGGATGCAGATCATTACCTTGAAGAATTGGCGGATAATCAGTTTGTTTATATTGTCGGTTTTGCCACAGATGGCTATCCCGGCAACCACACCATTACAGTGGCGCCAGATCGTTATGCCTACCACATTACCAGTGCTGTAGATTTTGCGGACAAAGTTCAACCGTCTTCATTTGACTTGAACACTGCCTATCCCAATCCATTCAATAGCGATTTACGTGTTGAGTTTACGCTTGGTCAAACCGATCACGCTTCGCTTGCTGCGTTTGACATGGCTGGTCGTCAGATTGCCACACTGTTTGACGGAATCGGCAACGCTGGCGTTCATCAAGTTACATGGCAACCGCAGGACATGCCCGCTGGCGTGTATCTGCTCAGACTAGAAAGCGCTGGAAAATCCGCCCTTCAGAAAGTTGTTTACATGCCGTAAACTTGGGCAATCTGCTCTTTATACACTTTGATTTTACACTCCCTTGCGGGGTCTTTTCAGACCTCGTAAGGGAAACTGGTTTTTGACTTAAACACCGTTAGATGAGCTCATCTCAGAATTCATCTTAGATAAGGTATTTTGGATTTGCATGATTCATGTTTTTGCTAAGTAATTGGAGGAAAAAATGACCGGACTAAAACGATTCATCACTGTTTTGCTTTTAGGCACAGCATTCTCGCTCTTTTTTTGGAGCACCCCTGTAGAAGCCACTATACACACATTTCTCGACGAACATTTTAACCAAGACCAACAAAACGAGAACCTTCGCTGGCCTCACATGACAGACCTGAGGAATGGTCGCGGCTGGCATTGGAATCCCCGTCCTCCCTATCGTGGGGCAGAGCCGACCTACACTGACTATTGCTGGGGACTTCAAGAACTAATCTATAATCGCTTTGTAATCGTTGATGCTGAAACCCCACAGGCGCTCTGGTGTGCCTACACCAATCGAAACAATGCTCAACAACCACGCTGGCCTGACGAAAACGACTATATGCCAGATCAAAACGCTTGGGTCTGGTGGGGTCCTGTCGATCTGACGGATGCTGTATCCGCGCATGTGTCGTTCTGGGTGCTGGTGGATATTGACAACTTCAACAACGACTCGCTCAGTGTTGTCGTTACAGACGACTTAGACATCATAACATCAGATAACGATTTCTTCCATGCGAACGCTCCCGTTGGAATCACAATCTCTCATCGTTTGAATGAAGATTGGGTTCAGCGTGGTTTCTGGGTCGATTCGCTCTTTGTGGATGGTGAGCAGACCAGCATGTTAGAGCATGAAGATGTCTGGCTGGCTTTCGTGTGGCATTCAGACGGAAACGCCGTTGCTGAAGGCGATAAAGGTCCGTTCATTGACGACGTTCTCTTCAGTTGGGATGACGGGCTGTTCGACATCATCGCTGACGATGCCTTCATGGGCTACGAAATTGAAGGACAGGAAGACATCCACTGGACAATGGATCCACCGATGAATGGCGAAGATGTAATATTTCGTCAAGATTATTACGTCTCGGGCGATGGTGAGACACCTGAGTTCGATATCCGTCTGCTCCACAATGAAGAGCTGATGTACTCAACAACGGTTGTCTGTAATGGCGCATCGGACTCATCCTTCACCGTCAACGCTGACACTATCTGGACAGCAACTCCGGGCGAGCACACCTTCCGCTGGGAACTTGACGCGCCACTTGACGAAAATGGAGTTGTCGAAGAGAGCGATGAAACAAACAACTCGGCTGAACTGGTTTTTGAAGTGGAATACAACCCTGCTCCCTCTTTCGAGCTGGCACCGAATGACCACGTAATATCATTCAATGGTGTTGCTCCGATGGTCATTGACTGGTTCATCGGCGACTCGCTCAACGACTATGAATTCGACATCACCCTTTACTGGACTACAGACACCACGGGCTTAGCTTCGGACCCCGTGCTGGTGGAATCATACGAATTTATTGGCCGCGCCTTTGACCAACCAGCTGGTGAAGGCTCATTCAGTTGGGCTGCTGACGATTATCTGGCTGTGGTTCCTGAAGATACTTTCTTTGTTGCCGGTCTGGCAACAGATGGCTACCCCGGCAATTTCAGTATTTCAGCAGTTTCCTGTTACGACTCCAGGGGCATTGGTGGCGAAGATGCCATCGACATTCCGACAGAGATGAAATTGAACAGCGCCTATCCTAATCCATTCAACAGCATGGTGAAGATTGGCTACGACATTGTCTCGGCTGGCAGAGCGCAGATTGCAGTGTTCGACATGTCCGGCAGGATCGTTCACAATCTGGACTGTGGCGAACAACTGCCCGGTCATCACGGCGTTGTCTGGCAACCTGAAGACATTCCTGCGGGTGTATATCTCATCCGGCTGGCTTCAGGCGGCAAGATGGACTACATGAAGACGGTTTACATGCCGTAATCTGTTTCAGAACGACTGTAGCTTTAGAAGGTCAGTGGATTTCACCTCTGACCTTCTTTTTCTCGTCAGAAAAAAGTTCCCTGACTCTGTTGAATTCTGGAATGACTTGTTAATATATATATTGATGGAAAGAGCGTCAATGTCCTGTGTAAAATGCGGGCATTGCTTACACTCTGGCTTCCATCAGACAGTCTGTTTTCCCGTTGACGTTATTCTGTGAAATTCATACCAAATCAAATACTGAAGGACGAAACATGAATCCAATAATCAGCTACATCGGTTTCGGCATTGTAATCGTAATTTTAATCCTCTTCCGGATAAATTGGATGAAAGACATCCCGGATTTGACAAATAAGAAAGTGCTCGAAGCGGCATCGTCGCGGATAGTACTCGACATTGTTTACGTCACACTTTTTGCCTGGCCTATTTTCCGCCTTCCATTTGACCTCGATTTCATGACGATGTACAGAATTCTCTGGAGCTTTATGCTTGGGCTGACGGTCTTGTTTTTCCTCATCTATAATATCCTGCGTTGGAAATTTGTGACAAGCAAAGGCAATTAGTTTAAAGAGAGGCTCTTCGGATATCGCCCTGTGTTGTCGTTCCAGAAAGGCGGGGAAATGTAGCCCGGAAGCGACTACATTCCGGGGTAAAACTCTCCCCGTCGTTGCGAGGAAGCGAAGCGACGAAGCAACCTCATAAAAGTTCGAGAATAATCCTTACAATTGTCGAGCGCGCAAAACACACCAACACCCTGTCATTCCCGCGAAGGCGGGAATCCAGTTTTTAAATTTCAGGGTCATTATTCCTTATTGTCGTTCCTGTAAAGGCAGGAACCCAGCGCTTTAAAACGTCCAATCAGGTTTTCTTCCTTATATAGTGACGGACTGAAAAGCACCAAATCAGAAAAAAACGGCACATCGTCACATAATTGGCGGAAACGCTTAGTGGGTAAGGGATTAATGATGTGACGGAACGGTGACGTAACGGTGACGGAATGGAAATGTTCCCTTAATTCACAACAGATGAAACAGAGAAAACAGATTAGGGAAAAAGACAATTAGGAGAAACACGTCCGGGCAAGCCAGACATGCCACCCGGCGTCATGTAGCTTTGCCGGGCTAACATTGCTCCGACTCAAACTGTGATGACAAGTTTATAGAGATGGCTGTACTATATACTATTTTTTCTTTTGCTTATTTTTAATTGTTTCCAAAAATTTATTAAACAAATCCAAATCCCAGCGAAGTTGATCTGGAGTTGGCGGTTGAGCTCCAATCGCTGATGCTGTATCATGTCCGTCAATATATTTTGAACAACTTGTCATGCCCTGTTCTACCATCAGATAAAGATCATAATCAACTTTAACTTTCTCTAGCTTCCTTGTCATTATGCTTGGTCTGTATCGAACAACCGTTTTGTTAAAAAGTTTAGATTCTACTGCCTTTTCCCAAGTTGACCGTAGATCACCATAAAACTTCTCAACTTTACTCGTATAATCAGAGGTTATACCTTCCTTGTCATATTGATAGGACAGTTGCCCATACAAAGTTTCTAAATAATTAAGTCTCGGATTGACATCCCGTACAATGAATGGTGGCTCGGATTCACAAACTCCAGTCCGATCATTTCCATATCGAAGAATCGCGTTCTGTTTTATAGTAACACCTTCATATTTTGCATCATCTGCCAACAATTGGAAGAAATATATATCATGCGTAAATATAATGATTTGCCTACATTTCGCTTCACTTACCAATCGTTTTGACAGTAAATCTCTATGTTTGTGATCGAGAGAAGAAACGGGATCATCAAACACAATTGGATTTTTATTTTCACTCAGGTTAAGTTCTGCGAGAAAAGCTGCAATACTCACCGCTCTCGATTCGCCTTCGCTTAAAACGGAAGACACCTTTTCTGTAGGCTTTTTGAACTCAATGCCATATTCTGCTTTACCCTTAACTCCACTTCTCGAGAAGGTTAGAGGCATTATGACATTTAGGTTACGCAATTCCTCATTTAGTGCAGTACGCAAGGGCTCAGTCACAATTTTACTTATAATATCACTGCTGGCGCGAGTGATACCTGAAGTGTTACATTCCTTTTGACATTGCTTAAACTTTTCAATCAAATTCACATTGCCAATATAGGTTTTAATCAATTCAACATTATCATTCAGTATTTTCCGATTTTGAAGAGACTGCAGTTCATTTTCTAACTGCTTCAAAGTTTCGCTTTCAAGAAATTTACGCTTATGACTGATGTCTTTCTCAATGTCCGCAATAGTCTTTTCTAACTCTTGCTCAATTTTCAGGTCTGGTGCAGTAACAGTAATGGAAGTTCTTTGTTCAATGGAAATGACAACGGCATCAACCAAGCTACGAAGAGTCGAATGTTTATCTTTTATTTCCTTAAGTAAACTCTCATCCTTGATAGTCTCTTCAATAGGGAAAAAATCACAATTATTCAGATCATCTCTAATCTTGATAAATTTTTGTTTACTCACATTTAAGGCATCTTTCGCTACCCGTTCTTTTTTAGCCGCGAAATCCTCAACGTATGATTGAAAGGATTTAAATCTTTCCTTTGCTTTGGAATCGAGAGGTTGTTGGCATAAAGGACATTGACTCTCTTCATCAATGAAAGGAAACTCATTATCTGGATAAGCAACAACTGAGAATTCTCTGGCAGCTTCGTACATGATCTTCCATGGTTCTGAGCCAGTTCCCGGAAGATATTCACTATCAAACACCTGCTCTCTTGACAATTTGAGAGCTTTAACGGCATCTTGGTGATTAAGAATATTAGTGTTTGTACTGCTAATGGAATCTGAACTCAAAGACATTTCAGCCTGCTCAACGAACACATTTATAACCCTTATACGCCTAATCTTCTCCTGAAGTGTTTTTATCTCCTTAGTAATTACATCCGCGCTCTTAGTCGACATCTGAAATTCTAAAGTCTGAAGTCGTTGAGTTTGCTCCGGATTCAAAGATAAAAGGGGTTCAGACAAAACCCTTTCGTCACCTTTTATAATTCTGTTTACTATCCTACCTAAAGTTTTATCCGTAGATAGCAATTGAATGGAGCTTGGTAACTGCATCGGCTGAGGTGCTTCTGCCTTCAGCTTTGCTCGTATCTTGTCGCAAAATGCAGCCAGTTTGCCAAACACATCCATACCGTAAGGCAAGTACCGTGTCTCACCTTTCGCATTTGTGTACCAACGAGCACATTCTGTGTCGAAAACTGCTATATTCTGAAGTATATCTGCCGACGTGTTGCCATCAACCCAACTGAAGGTTTGAGGTTTGCCGTTGACTTGAAATTCAATCCTTGCCGAAGCATTATGTTTTGCAGAATCTAAAAACACATTTCCCAAAATAGGAGATTTGTCTTCACGCGCCCAACAAGTCCTTTTTAGAACCCTTGAATATCCTGATTTTCCGGCTGCATTGTCACCGTATATTACAGTTAAGCCATTTGGGCCAAAGGATAAGATTTGGTCATCGGCAATGGCATTGACATTACTAAGTTCCGATAAGCTCAATAGGACGACATTGTCGGAGCTCTTTTTGGGGAGGTCTGGGGATGGTATTGGAGGTGTACGATGTTTTAATGCAAACGCTTCCTCTACAATTTTTTTAGAGTATTTAAGATGACGGATAGCATCATCCTCATCTTTTTCATTAAGTTGATCTCTCTCAAGAATTCTATGGGTGATTTCACATTGCCAATCCGGCAGTGTCTGTACCCAATTGAGAATTTCGTTTTGTGAGTTCATATCCTCTCCGCTGGGAATATAGAAAAATGATCTTATCTTCTTCAAGAAATTGTCTATTAACACGGGTAGTGTGGTGCATTGTTCAAAATACTTCGACTTTTTTGAGGGTGCAAGCACCACTCCCCTATTCTTTAATATTAAGCATTTTCCCTAACAAGGTCAACCCATTCTCCCCTCTACGCCCCTAACCCCGCAAATTCCAGCACATACTTCTCGACAGAGGCACAAAAGGCAGGAAGCTTTACGCTCCCTGCCTTTTGTTGTTCCAAACAAACTTGACGTTACTTCACTAATAACGCCTTAGAAACATAGCGGCGGCTTTCAACCTGCATCACTATCAGGTACATTCCGCCCGGAACCGCTTCAGCATTCCACTCTGCTGTGTGAACACCAGATGTTCTGTAGCCATCCACTAAGGTGGCTAGCGGTTCAATTACGGTTGATGGACATGATCTGCGTGAGTTCTCGATATCATCTCTCCATGAGGCGATCAGTCCCATGTTTCAGGATTGGGTAAAATACCAATTTACCACCAATGAAAATATCTGGTTTGGGAAGATTGATCAGCCCATGCAAATTATGCTATACGCGAGAGCGCCGAAATGGTGAATGCTCAAGATTTCATTGACCATTTGCCGCAGGGATACGAGACTATTTTAAATAACTGGTTTAACAAAAGCGTTGATCTAAGTGGCGGGGAGTGGCAAAAAAATCACGTTGGCGCGCACTTTATACAGGGATTCGCAAATTGTTATTCTTGATGAACCTACAAGTTCATTCGATATGGAATCAGAAATTGAGATCCTGAAGCATATCCGCGAATCGGCGCAACAGAAAATTATAATTCTTATCAGCCATCGTTTAACGGCGTTGCTGATGGTTGATCGAATTTACGTTTTGGACGATGGCAATATAGTGGAACAAGGTAGCCATGTTGATCTGATGAAGAATAAAGAAGCCTATGTGGAGTTGTTCCGGCGACAGATAGAGAATGGCTCTTCACCACTGACTAATTTATAACACATTGGACATCCTGACTTTAACGGACTCTTTTTTCATCTTCCTCCGAAGGGGAAGAAAGTAACAGAAGTAGAGCATTTATTTACACAAAATTCAAGACAGTGCCCTGATTAAAGTTCTCTTCCAACTTGATAACCATCCGCAACGGCTTCGACGATGTTTCCTGGTTTTCTGGCATCTCCAATCAGGCGCACAGGTACGTTATTCTGGCGTAGCTCGTCAGCAAGTTCATCCACCGAAGAAACACCCACCGTCACAACAACAGAATCAAATTCACCCAGCAATTTTTCCTCTCCATTATCCATGATAAACGCACGCCGCCCAACAAAACGCTTCAACATCGTCTGTTTGTGGATCGTCACATGCAAAGCTTCAAGCCTCTTCATAATCAGCTTTTTCGTGATGAGCTCCATATCTCTGGCAACATCCTCCAGCATTTCAACAACAACGACATCATGTTGCTTGGCGGCGAGAAATTCTGCGGTTTCCAGGCCGACCATGCCACCGCCAATAATCAGAACTCTATGCCCTGTTTCCTTTTTATCGAGCAGGACATCCGAACTTACTAAAACATTTTCAAGCCCTTCGATCATCGGCACAATAGGTTCTGATCCCGTTGCGATAATCACCTGATCGGGGTGTTCGGCAAGTATATCCTCCGTGGACACCTTTTTACCAAGATGAAGAGTGATTTCACTTTTTTTAATCTTATAGATCATCGCATCGAGCGGTAGCTTCATCATATCTTTGCCGGGTGGAATGACAGCCAGCTTGAATTGTCCGCCCAGGTCTTCATCTCCAAACAGGATTACGTTGAATCCTCGTTTTTGCGCAGTCAATGCCGCTTGCATTCCGGCAGGTCCACTGCCAACAACGACAACCTTCTTCGCGGATTCAGCTTTCTTCAGCAATTCGGATTCCCTGCCGACTTCGGGATTGATGATACAACCTAATCCTTCTCCCGATTTCACTTTGGCGAGGCACCCCTGCAAACAAGCACCGCACTGTGCAACGTCCTCGTCGCGGCTTTCTTTCATCTTATTTGGTAAATCAGGATCAGCGACCAGCGGTCTGCCTAAGGCAATGGCATCAACAAGGTTTTCTTTCAGCGCTCGTCGGATTTCCGATGGATTACCCATCCGCCTGGCAACAATCACCGGGATAGAAACTTCCTGCTTGATTTTTGTTGCCCATTCAAGATTCTTTCCGGCAGGCAGTCTCATGTGCTGGTAGTACCAGGGCGGGGAATCACAAGCCGATCCGCTGGCAATGTGAATAGCGTTCACACCACTTTCTTCTTCAAGCATTTGCGCCAAAATTACTGCTTCCTGAATGTCGCTACCATCACCTTTCAGGCTTGCGGAAATTATCGCTATGACTGGCGCTCGTGATTTTACAACGTCTTTGATTGCGGATAAAACTTCCTTCCCGAATCGCATCCGTTTATCTGGTGATCCGCCATATTTATCCTGTCTAAGGTTGGTTGATTCTGAATAAAACTGGCTGATTAGGTAACCTAAGCCAAATTGTATCTCAATAATATCGAAACCTGCTTCTATTGCTCGCCTTGATGCGGCGGCATATTCCAGCACGATCTCTTCAATCCGTCCAATTGTCATGGGAATAGGTGTGGCGCCAGTTGAAGGACAAGGAACTTCAGAAGGCGCTTCGGGTTGGCTTCCTGATGCTTTAGGATTTGCCGCTCTGCCAGCATGATTAAGATGAGCAATCGCCAATGAACCGCCTTCGTGAATGGCATCTGTCAGTTGTTTAAGACCTTCGACGTGATTTAAAGACGATATACCAAGCTGTTTTGGATGTTCCTTGCCAACAGGATCAATGAACAATGGTTCAACAATAATAGCCGCAACACCACCCTCAGCACGGCGACGGTAATAAGCAAAGTGACGGTAGTTCGCTTCGCCAGATGGCTTCCCATAACCAGTTTTCACCGGCGCCATAATCATGCGATTTTTTAGAGATAAATCACCAATTTTCATTTGACTAAAAAGCTCCATAACCACTTCCTTAATTGATTATTTGTTTTGGTTTGAGCAAAAACAAATTTTCTATGCTAATGATTTTCCTTAAGAAAGTCATTAGCATAATATCGAAAATCCATAAGGTATTAATTTGCTTTCAAATCACGTATTAAAAAGAAATCCCTTATCCATTTTTCTGCAGAATTGGCGGTATGTCTTTCAGTATTGAATTTAACTCAGATCATCAATAACCTAAAATGCCTTCGCCATTTTATCAAAAAGCAGGACAATGGCAATACTTCACATATTACATCATTCCCAACTCTCAATAAAATGGCGAAAGTTCGTCGAGTGCTTAGTAATTTAGAACCGCATCCGCTTCAATAGCCGCCATCACGACCTTGCCCGCCGCGCTGACTTCAGCCATGTCAACCAGCATACTTTCTGTTATTTGCCTTTCCTTGATGCAAGGTCCACAGATAAGCAACCTGCCGCCAAGCTC
>CAZAGU010000033.1:0-25350 GCA_964484805.1 uncultured bacterium | reverse complement strand
TCTATCAGTTCGCCGCCGAGGACAACAAGAAGATCACCCACCTCGACGACTTCGCCGACAAGTTCCTCGCCAAATGCACGCTGGGTCAGATGATCAGCCGCTACATGGTGCTCGTCGCCAGCGAGCAAAAGCTCTTGATGATGCGCCCTTACCAGATATACGCCGTCAAAGCAATCGTCGAGTGCATCCATCAGAACTGCGGCAACGGCTACATCTGGCACACCACTGGTAGCGGCAAAACGCTCACTTCCTTCAAGGCGTCCACGCTGCTGAAAGACAACCCTGATATCGAGAAGTGCATCTTCGTTGTTGACCGCAAGGACCTCGACCGCCAGACCCGCGAGGAGTTCAACCGCTTCCAGGAAGGTTGCGTCGAGGAGAACACCAACACCAACACCGAAACCCTCGTCCGACGTCTGTTCTCCGACGACTACGCCGACAAGGTCATCGTCTGCACCATACAGAAACTCGGATTGGCACTGGACGGGAACAACAAGCGCAACTACAAACAATGGCTGGAGCCACTCCGCGACAAGCGCATGGTCTTCATTTTCGACGAATGCCACCGCTCGCAGTTCGGTGACAACCACCAGGCCATCAGGGAATTCTTTCCCAATGCCCAACTCTTCGGCTTCACTGGTACTCCGATCTTCGACCAGAACGCCGCCTATCAGAAAATCGAAGGCGATCAGGCGTCATTAAGAACCACGAAGGACCTCTTTCAGAGGGAACTACACACCTACACCATCACCCACGCCATCGAGGATCAGAACGTCCTGCGCTTCCACGTGGATTACTACAAGCCCGACGGCCAGAACACCCCCAAAGCGGGTCAGTCGCTCGCCAAGCGCGCCGTAGTCGATGCCATCATCAGCAAGCACGACGCCGCCACTGGCGGACGACGCTTCAACGCGCTGCTCGCCACCGGCTCGATCAACGATGCCATCGAATACTTTGACGTCTTCAAGACCGCGCTGGAAGAAAAGTGGCAGGGCGACCCCGAGTTCGTTCCGCTCAACGTTGCCTGTGTATTCTCCCCGCCCGCAGAGGGCAACCCCGACGTCAAGCAGCTTCAGGAAGACCTACCGCAAGAGCTTGCCGACAATCGGCAGGAGCCGGAAAAGAAGAAGGATGCGCTCAAAGCAATCATCGCCGACTACAACGACAGCTTCGGCACGAATCACTCCATTGGCGATTTCGATCTCTACTACCAGGACATTCAGAAGCGTATCAAGGACCAGCAGTTCCCTAACGCCGATATGCCGAAAAAAGGACGCGAGAAGATCGACGTGACCATCGTCGTCGACATGCTTCTGACCGGCTTCGATTCCAAGTATCTCAATACGCTCTACGTCGATAAGAACCTCAAGTACCACGGGTTGATTCAGGCATTTTCGCGCACCAACCGCATTCTCAACGCCACCAAGCCCTACGGCAACATCCTCGATTTTCGCCAGCAGCAGGACGCCGTCGATGCCGCCGTCGCCCTCTTCTCAGGCGCCGATCTCGACAAGGCTCGCGAAATCTGGCTGGTGGACAAGGCTCCTGTGGTCATCGAAAAGCTCAAGACTGCCGTTCGCGACCTGGGCTATTTCATGCAGTCGCAGAGCTTGGACTGCAAGCCCGAGGATGTGCCCAACCTCATGGGCGACGATGCCCGCGCCCAGTTCATCAACCGCTTCAAGGAAGTGCAGCGGCTCCAAACCCAGATCGACCAGTACACCGACCTGAGCGAGGAAAACAAACAGGCCATCGAGGAAATACTGCCCAGTGACCAGCTCAAGAGCTTCCGCGGCGCCTATCTCGAAACCGCCCAGCGGCTCAAGGAACAGCGCCAAAAAACGGGTAAAAAAACCAACACCGAGGTTGATCAGCTCGACTTCGAATTCGTCCTCTTCGCTTCCGCCCTTATCGACTACGACTACATCATGAACCTGATCGCCCGTTTCACCGGGCAGGACCCGAAGAAACTGAAGATGAGCCGCGAACAACTCATCGGGCTGATCCAGTCTGATGCCAAGTTCATCGACGAGCGTGAAACGATCGCCGACTACGTCCGTTCGCTGGAAACGGGCAAGGCCCTGGATGAAAAAGCCGTCAGCAAAGACTACCAGCGCTTCAAGGATGAGCGTCACGAAAAAGAACTCGCCAAGGTCGCAGGCGCGCACGACCTGACGAAAGAAGCGCTACAAGAATTTGTGGACGGCATACTCGACCGCATGATCTTCGACGGCGAACAGCTCACTGACCTGATGGAGCCGCTCGGCCTCCGCTGGCGCGAGCGCCGCGAAAGGGAACTGGCGCTGATGGACGATCTAGTGCCGCTTCTGAAGAAACGCGCTGCAGGACGTGACATATCCGGGCTGAACGCTTATGAGCAATAATTCCACGGACACATCAATGGAAACGACTCTAATTCAAACCATGACCGACACATTCGAAGGCCACGCCCAGCAAACCGAGAACGGAGTGGAATACTGGCTCGCTCGGGATCTTCAAGTCCTCCTCGGATACACCAAATGGGACAACTTTCTGAGTGTCATCGACAAAGCAAAGATAGCCTGCGAGGGGTCTGACCACACCGTCGCCGATCATTTTGCCGGCGTCGGGAAAATGATCGAACTAGGCAAGGGGGGGCAGCGTGAGATCGAGGATGTGATGCTCACCCGCTATGCCTGCTATCTCATCGCCCAGAACGGCGACCCGAGAAAGCAGGAAATCGCATTCGCCCAAACCTATTTCGCTATCCAAACGCGTCGGGCTGAACTTATCGAGCAACGCTTGCTTGAAGCCGAAAGGGTGACCGCCCGAAGGAAGCTCTCGGATACGGAAAAGGAACTTTCCAGCGTCATCTTCGAGCAGACCGGAGGCAATCAAAATTTTGCCCTGATCCGCAGCAAGGGCGATCAAGCCCTCTTCAGCAAGAGCACTCAGGCAATGAAAGCTCATTGGCGCATCCCGGACAGTCGCCCATTGGCGGACTTCGCCCCCACCATCATTTTAAAGGCGAAAGACTTCGCCACCGAGATCACCATCCATAACGCACGTACCCACAACATGCAGAGCGAGCCGGAGATTTCCGGCGAGCACGTCACCAATAATCAGGCAGTGCGGCAGACTCTGCTTAGCCGGGGCATCCGTCCCGAAAGCCTCCCACCCGCAGAGGACGTCAAGAAAGTCGAACGTCGACTGTCGTCCGACGAGAAGAAAGCCCTGAAAAATCCGGAGAAACTGGAAAACGCATGAAGCATGATACTAAACGCACATTGACGCCGAAACTGCGGTTTCCTGAGTTCCGGGACGAACCGGGGTGGAAGAGAAAGCTACTTCGAACTATCGCAAAACCGGTGACAGAGAAGGCAGAAGCCGAGAGCGAAAATAACGTTCTTACCCTTTCGTCGGAACATGGCATCGTACTTCAGAGCGACTACTTCGGTAAGAAAGTCGCGGGCAAAGACCCGGAGCGTTACATCAAGATCAGTCGTGACGACTTCGTCTATAACGACAGGACGACTACTCGCTCTACATACGGGACTATCCGCAGATTGACACAATACGATGGGGGCATTGTCTCACCGATATACAAATGCTTTCGCTTCAACGATGAGGAGATTCCAGAGTTTTGGCAATGGTATTTCGAATCAGGAAAACATAACGCGGAACTTGCCAGGCTCGTTAATGAAGGCGCAAGGACAGGCCGCTTCAACATTTCGCCGGACAAGTTTCTATCAACAGCGGCTTGGTGTGGCTCTCACCCCGAGCAACAGAAGATCGCCGAGTGTCTGAGTTCGCTGGACGGGTTGACCGCCGCCGAAGGTCGGAAGCTGGCGGCGTTGCGTGCCCACAAGAAGGGGCTGATGCAGCAACTCTTCCCGCGATCGGGAGAAACGCGGCCCCAGCTTCGGTTTCCGGAGTTTCGGAAGGCGGGGGAGTGGGAGGAAAAGGCACTATCTCAGCTGGCTGACCCGATTGGTGACAAAGCTACCGTCTTAGACTCTAAGGATGTTATGACACTCTCTGCCGAGCATGGACTTATCCGGCAAGGTGAATACTTCGGGCGAAAGATCGCAAGTACAAATGTCACTCGCTATTTAAGAATCATCGAAGACGATTTTGTCTACAACGACCGGACAACAAAAAACTGGTTCATCCGGTTAAAGCGTACTTAGCTTGATGAATTGCCATAATCTTGAGTTTAAAGAACTGAATGTCTCTGAATCCGTAAGCTTGTCTTTTCATGGTCTTGATCTTGTTGTTTGTCCCTTCTAATGGTCCGGTTGAAATCGGATAATCGTAATATGCTAATAATCCTGAGCGAAATGCACCGAGGGTTTGCGCCATTTTCTTCAGCATTGTGATGCCTGAGATCGAGGCTCGCCTGATCCAGTCTGACAAATATGCTAAAGCTGTTTCTTTGGACGACTGTTTCCAGAATTGACGCAAGTCTTCCTTCATGTAATAGACCATTGCCAGTGGTTGATTGATCTTCAAGGCGGCTTCGAGTCGTTGTCGTTCGTTGCGGGTATCATCAAGATTTTCTGGGTTCTTTAACAACAACCAGCGAGTTCCTTTAAGGGTTTCTTTGCCCAGCTTGTTAGCATCGCGTTGCAAGTCGCGACGGAAGTTCGACAACTTCTCGTTGAACAATTTGACTACATGAAAATGATCAAAGACGATAGCCGCGTCATTAAGATGGGTCTTGAGCGCTTTGATGTATGCCGGTGACATGTCGATAGCCACGGCTTCAATTTTTGCCTTCGACCGACGTAACCGCTTAAAAAATGGAGTCAAAGCGTCTGCGCCCTTGCCATCGCCTACAAAGACTACCGCGCCGCTTTCCAAGTCCATCACGACTGTCAGATAGCGATGTCCCTTGGCAATAGCGATTTCATCGACAGCCAAGAAGCGCAGATGTTTCAGTTTCGGTTTGGCGTAATGTTTCAATAAATGTCGTTTCTGAATGTCCTTGATAATGTCCCAGCCAACGTTCAGATGCTTGGCGACATCATGGATGGTCATCATCCTGGAAAGATTGAGCACATACCGTTCAAAGGCATGTGTGTAGCTTCTGCGTGCGTCGGCAAACGTGATATTGACTTGGCGGACAATCCCGCAGTCTCGGCATCCAACACGGGGGAAGGCAAGTTCAATGAATACTGATTTATGGCCAATCTGAACTGTGCGGAAGCGTCGTTTCTTTAGCCCTCGACGGATGATGTTGGTTGATCCGCAGTTGGGACAATGAAGAGGATGATCGCCCGGATGTACGTGAAAAGTCACCTGACCGGACTTATATTCAGTGCTACTGTATTGATAACCTGTCATGCCAAAGGCATGATAAAGCAAACTGGTTGACAAGAATGATTCTCCTTCTGTTAGGAGAAAAATGTACAAACTTGTTGTATCAACCCCCAAGCTTAATTCTATAGAAAGTACTCAAAAACCGGATGAACCAAAAAACTATCTATTCGGAACTATCAAGCGGTTTTCTAATGGTAGTGGGATCGTATCTCCGATCTATAAGTGCTTTCGTTTCAGACAAGTTGAAGTTCCAATATTTTGGGAGTGGTACTTTGAGGCGGGTCAGCATGAGCGTGAATTGCGGAAATTAGTGAATGAAGGCGCTAGAACCGGACGGTATAACATCTCAATAGATAAGTTCCTTAACATATCCGTCTGGCACCCAAGGCTGGAAGAACAACTCAAAATTGCGGATTGTCTTCGCTCGATTGATGAGGTTTTTAAATTCCAAGCTCAAAAGATCGCCGCCCTTCAAACCCACAAGAAAGGGCTGATGCAGCAACTATTTCCTGTTGTCAATAGGGGGGGGTGTGAACTTAGCGGAAATTTCCAATCAACTAAAGGTACTGGAAGAGAATATTATTCTTATTTACGCCTTTAATGCCGTTGGTAAAACAAGATTGTCTGTGGCTTATAAAGATGCAACCAAAGACCCCGAAAACAACCAGCATGCGGGCGTCTATTACAACGCATTCAGCGAAGATATTTTCGTATGGGATAACGATGATGATAACGACAACGCGAATATGCGGTTTCAGGTCAGACAAAGTAGTCTGAGTAAATATCACAACTCACTTGGCGAAAACAATGTTCGGGAAAAACTTAGGCCATACAAACCACATTACGATTTTAGATTTACTCTCTACGACGATGCAGAAAAGGGAATTGAGTCAATTTCTTTCTTCATCCCGGACCCGAGTTCCGAAGTTGAACCATTGATCAAAATTTCAAGAGGGGAAGAACGCGTCTTTATCTGGTGCTTTTTTCTCGCGCTTTTAGAAGTCGATGGTTGGGCTAATCAGCAAAATGCGTATATCTTTATCGATGATCCCGTCACGAGTCTTGATGATCACAATTTATTCATCACGGCTTATACCATTTATAATCTGATAAAAAGCCAGTTCGAGAATAAAAAAATTATTATCACTACGCATCACGTCGGACTGTTCTCATTCCTCTTTGACTGTTTATTGAAAGGAGAGAAGGCGGGAAAGTTTAAGAGACACACCAAGTCATTTATTTTGAGCGGAAAGCGTGGTGACCTATCTCTCGAGAACTGCAAAAAGGACGTTTTCCTCTACCATTTACGTCTGCTTCAAATGCTGAAGCATGCGCAGGATGATGGAGCAGTCAAGGCCTATCATTTCGTGTTGCTTCGGCAGGTTTTGGAAAACGTAGCCTCTTTCCTTGGGACTGGAAGGGTAGGTCACGTCCTTACCGAGATCGGTGTCTCTGAACCTGACAACAATGCGCAAATCTTGAACACACTCAGCCACAAGAATATCTATTTCTATGAGTCAGACGAACTTGTGGAAGACAACAAGGCGCTGTTCAAGGAAATACTCGAAAAACTTTTGAGTAAGTACGGATTTGTTTTACACGCGGATTAACTATGACAGACCAAGACCAAACAACAACTCGAAAAACCCTCTGTGCCATCACCGACCATTTGCATTGTCAATACCAATTTTATATGAGAATGGCCGCGGGGTCATATGCCGCGATGTCGCGGCGTAAAAGTGTTATGAAGAAACCAGATAGAGTTAGGCATGAGAGGAAAACATGATTCACTTCATTGATAAAGTGCTGGAGAACCTGGGACCTTACGTCCCGCTCTTTCAGACCGTCGTTTGGCCTGTCTTTCTTGGTGTCCTCCTCTGGTGCTTTCGTCGCCAGTTTGGCTTGTGTGTTGAGGCTATCCAAAAGCGTATCGAGACAGGTAGCTCGCTCAAAGCTGGCCCCGTCGAAATCGGTGAAGACTTGCGCGATCTCGACTACGCGTCACCGCAAGCGAAGCTCCCTGCTTCTCAGCAACCCGAAATGAGTGACTGGGATGACGAACGGAAGGGGATATACAAGAGCAATTCGGGTATCTTCTTGACACACATCCTGACACCATCCAAGAGGCCAGGACAGAAATATGACATCTTCATTTACCTTATTCGTCACAAAACGACGGACTTCTCAGACGTACAGAAGACCGAGTTCTTTTTGGGTCACATGTGGGGAAGCAAAGTGTTCACTGAGGAACCGAAAAACGGCAAGATCGGTGTATCTACCTCTGCCTATGGCCCCTTCCTGTGTACCTGTCGCGTGCACTTGAAGAAGGGAGAGGTCATCAATCTCCATCGGTACATTGACTTTGAAATGGAAAGAATATGGCGCTAACCCCGCCGAATCATTACGCTCGGCGTTATGCAAAGACGACTAAAAAAGAGACGATATGACAGAACAGAACCAAAAACAACTGGGCAAGACCCTTTGGAACATAGCCGACCAACTGCGCGGGGCGATGAACGCGGACGACTTCCGCGACTATATGCTTGCGTTTCTGTTCCTGCGCTATCTTTCGGACAACTATGAGAAGGCAGCGAAGAAGGAACTAGGGCGAGACTATCCTGACCCGAACGCCATCGGCAACGGCGGGAGGACGCCTTTATCGGTCTGGTACGCAGACAATCCTGGCGAGGTGGCGGCGTTCGAGAAACAGATGCGGCGCAAGACTCATTACGTGATCAAGCCCGATCACCTCTGGGCAAGCATCGCCAACATGGCTCGCACGCAGAACGGGGAGCTGCTCAACACGTTGCAGGCGGGATTCAAATACATCGAGAATGAATCGTTCGAGAGCACTTTTCATGGTCTTTTCTCGGAGATCAACCTCGCCTCGGACAAACTCGGCAGGATGTATGAGGATCGCAACGCCAAGCTCTGCGCGATCATCCAGAAGATTGCCGAGGGGTTGTCTGATTTCGACATCGAAGCAGATGCGCTTGGCGACGCCTACGAATACCTGATCGGGCAATTCGCCGCCGGGTCGGGCAAGAAGGCGGGTGAGTTCTACACGCCCCAGCAGATTTCGAGCATCCTGTCGGCGATCGTCACGCTTGACTGCCAGGAACCGAAGACCGGACAGAGGAAGAAACTCGAACGCGTGCTCGACTTTGCCTGTGGGTCGGGATCACTACTGCTGAACGTGCGCCGACGAATGGGGCAGCACGGGATCGGCAAGATCTACGGTCAGGAGTCGAACATCACCACGTACAACCTGGCGCGGATGAACATGCTGTTGCATGGAGTGAAGGATTCGGAGTTCGACGCCGTGGTCGCCAATCCGCCGTTCAGCTATCGCTGGGATACAACGGAGGCTCTGGGCGAGGACGTGCGTTTCAAGAACTACGGGCTTGCGCCAAAATCGGCGGCGGACTTCGCCTTTCTGCTGCACGGGTTCCACTACCTGAAGGACGAAGGCGTGATGGCGATCATCCTGCCGCACGGCGTGCTGTTCCGGGGTGGCGCGGAGGAACGTATCCGAACCAAACTGCTCAAGGATGGGCACATCGACACCGTGATTGGCCTGCCAGCGAACCTGTTCTATTCGACGGGGATTCCTGTCTGCATCCTCGTGCTGAAGAGATGCAAAAAGCCGGATGATGTGCTGTTCATCAACGCCGCCGAACACTTCGAGAAGGTCAAGCGGCAAAATCAACTGACCGACGAGCACATCGCCAAGATTGTCGAGACATATCAGCACCGGAAAGAAGAAGAGCGGTATTCACGGCGGGTTGAGTTGATGGAGATCGAGGAGAACGGATACAATCTGAACATCTCGCGCTACGTCAGCACCGCCATGCCGGAAGAGGAAATCGATCTGAAAGCCACCCACGGCGAGCTGGTTGAGCTGGAGCAAGAAATCAAAGCGGCGAAGGACAAGCACAATGCGTTTCTCGAACAACTGGGTTTGCCGCCGTTGCCGTGATCGGAAACAGACGGAAAACGCAACTTGCGCTTTTTTAGGGATACTTCTGCGCATCCTTGTCTCTCGTCAAAATAATATCTGGTAATGAATCAGATAGCTGATCACAGAATCAAGATTGATGAAATTATTTAAAATGGCCTGTGACCATAGAATCGACTGAATAGGAATCAACTTAATCTTGGGTTCTCCCTGGTCAAAATGCCATACATCACAAAACACCCTTATGATACTCTTGTAAGGGCGTTTCGATGACTAATTGTTGTTGAGTTGAGTGTAAGAAACATCGATTATGGATCACACCTGTCCAAAATAAATATTTCAAAACTACCACCCCCAATAGGTAGAACTCCAGGAAAGGAGCGGCGTATAATGGTTAAGTAACGAACAAAACCTTAACCACCCCTTTCCGGAGTAAATCATGACTCAAACTGCAAGCATGTTCAGCCAAATACTGGCGATCTTCTCCCGCGGCGAATTCGCCAACATCATCCGTAAACATCAAGCCGAAAAGCACGGCAAAGGCTTCACCTGCTGGGATCAATTCGTCGCCATGCTGTTCTGCCAACTGGCGCAAGCCCAATCTTTGCGCGAAATCTGCGGGGGTCTCGCTTGCTGCTTGGGCAAGCTGAAACATCTCGGCGTCAAATCGGCACCAAACAAATCAACTCTGTCCTACGCCAATGCTCATCGACCCTGACAAGTTTATGAAGACATATTTCACCTCATGCTGGACAAGTGCCAGATCGTTGCAAAGCACCACCGACATCGCTTCCGTTTCAAAAACAAGATATATTCGCTCGACGCTTCCGTCATTGATCTGTGTCTGTCGATGTTCGACTGGGTAGCATATCGCCAGACAAAAGGCGCGGTCAAACTGCATCTTTTGCTCGACCACGACGGGTATTTGCCAACATTCGCCCTGATTACTGAAGGAAAAGTTCCCGATGTCAAAATTACGCGAACATTCGACCTACCCCCCGACAGCATCGTTGCCATGGATCGAGGCTACAACGATTACAGTTTGTTCGGGCGATGGACTTCTAAAGGCGTTTATTTCGTAACCAGGTTAAAATCGAATGCCAAATGCAACGTCATTGAAAAGCGCAAACTGCCGAAAATCCGTAACATACTGGCGGACGAAATTATTGAATTTAGCAGATTTGATGCATTCTTAAGTTGCCCATGTCGGTTGCGACGAATCGTCGTTTGGGATGCAGAACAGAATCGGAAGTTCGTTTTCTTGACCAATCATTTGAAGTTCGGGGCGACGACCATTGCTCAAATATACAAGGATCGCTGGCAGATTGAAACGTTTTTTAAGATTCTGAAGCAAAATCTGAAAGTGAAGACGTTCGTCGGGACATCGTCCAACGCGTTGAAGACGCAGATTTGGACAGCATTGATCGCGATATTGATTTTGAAGTTCCTCCAGTTGAGCTCGAAGTGGTCGTGGTCAATGTCGAATCTGGTGGCATTGTTGCGATGGAATTTGTTTACTTACAGGGATTTATGGCTCTGGATTGACGATCCGTTCGACACACCGCCGCAAACGCCACATTCAATGCAACTGGAGTTCGGGTTATGATTATTTGGACAGCATAAAATGGTTGATAAAAAAGACAACCTCATTTTGAACTCTGGGAAATCCCTGTCCTAAAGCGTTGTTATTATAGGACGGTTAACTGGTGGGCAAAACGTTTTGGACAGCTGTGATTATGGATATTGAAATTTGTGGCGATGCTGTTTGGTCTGTCTCGCAGAAAGTAAAAAAGACGTACAGACAGTGAAATCCTATAACTTCCCGCTGGAATCTGAATCAATTACTGCCTCAGCAAGAGAATTTCAAGACCGAGCTGTTGCCGACTTGTGGATGAACACACGATGGTGTGTATAAGGAGTAGGATTGATTTTAGCATGCTTTGAAGGTTACCTTAAATGCTCAAGATTCCCATGCTGACAGGAGAGATGATATTAAGACCAGGGACACCCGGTCAAAGCAGCTGTAAATGCCTTGGATATGATCACTGAATTGGGTTGTGAATTCGTTGTTCATGCTTAATGATCCAGTTGTTTGAATGCCAAATCAAATGATAAATAAACATGTGAACGAATTCAAAGGCAACAGCACAAATTAATTCAACTAAGCCTAAATGCCAGGTTTGGAACTTTAGTTCGGTAAACATTGGATGATAGACCCCTTTTATGCCTTAAAAAATCCATTATAAAGCGTGCATATCATGCACGCCAGTAGTTGGAGTACTGACTTAGAAACATAGTCCAAAACTCCAAATCCCGCTGAACCAGGACAAGATGGATGATTTCATTAGCCAGAACAAGGGGATTAAGTGACGACTTTGTAAGGCGTTCCCACTTACAACATTGTGACGAAGACGACATCATCTTGTGTCTAAGAGCCAAACAAGCCAAATCATTGTAACTGCGACCCGCGACTACAACGTAGTTTTGGGAAATTGCAGGATTCGGAGGATTTTTACACCGGGAATTTTGCCTTCGGTATGATCGGCGAAGATCAGCAAATAGAAGTCCCAGTCGAGCACTATGTGCAACTTGCAAGGTCTTTGATGGTGCGGAAATCGGCATAAAGGAACATTGTCAGGCAGAGTTTGATGATGGTCGAGTCCATCGAAGGGAGCTTGTTCTTAGAGCGGATATTTTGCTTCCCCCAGATTTTCTGGCGGAAGCCTCCTGCCAGCCTCCCAACAGTTTGTAAATAAGGTACTGATAACCCTTGGACTATGCTTATTAGCGTCACTGTGGATTGAGTGGCTGCACGCTTTGATTAGTTCAAGGTGTTCAACTTGCCAAGACAGTATTGCAGTCTGCTGCAAATTTCTCGTAATTTTTTCCATGAGATACATTGTAACATGCTGAAGACTTGCATTTCATATCGTTGCCTGTTATTTTTCGGGAAAGTTGTTCTGTTTTGTAACGCAGAAAGAGGTGCGACTGTGTCCACTAGTTTGCTATGTCACGCGTTCAGAATCAATGGATTTCATTACATAAGCACTGATTGTTAGGATGAGAAGATTAAATTTCACATTAGACCAGGGAATCATCCGCTGCGCTGCCCGTGTTGCAAAACAGCCAACGTCATTCGAAGAGGTCATAAACCACGTCATTACCGCACGGTACCGATCGGGAGTAAGGAGGTGTTCATCGTTTTAGCTCTTCCCCGCATAGGATGCCGTGATTGCGGTACTATCCGTCAGATCAAAGTACCGTTCGCTGATGAAAGCCGTTCTTACACACATGCCTTTGAACGCTATGTGCTGGACTTGTCCAGAATGATGACTATCAAGGACGTTGCCATGCATCTGAAAGTTGGCTGGGATATGGTCAAGGATATTCAGAAACGCCATCTGCTGAAACGATACGCCCTGCCAAACCTTAAATATCTGCGCTTCAAGGCAATCGATGAAATCGCTGTGGCTAAAGGTCATCGCTACGTGACAGCGGTTATGGACCTGGAAAGCCGCGCTATCGTATTTGTAGGTGACGGCAAAGGCAGTGATTCTCTAAGGCAGTTCTTCAAGCTCAAAATCATGGCTATCCATGAAGCTAAGTATGCGTTAGTTGGATGAACCCTAATTTGAGAAATGATCGCCTGAGAACAATGTTTGTCCCGTGCCACTTTAGAAACTCAGCTTTAATCAAATGATCCTTCTATTTGCTTTCAGTGGCATTGACTTCAAGGTTTTACCAACAAGCTCCTTAAACTCTTCTCTGAAACCTAGATTTAAAAGTCGGGGTAGGAAACTGTCATTTTACCAGATTGGAAGATTCAAAATCTCAGGAAACTAATGAATCAATATTCAGGAGTTGATCAGGATGAATACAAACCGTGGAAAGTACAGCCCATGGTCATATTCATCATTATCGTTGCAGTGATGGCAATTCTCTTGTTCTCAATGGTGATGACAAGAAATACAGGTTCGATTCGGCCGCCAGTCGAACAGATAAGAGCATCTCTTGAGAATGACAGTCGGTTCATAGAATGCTTCACTAATGCTGAACAATCTGAATCTCAAAGCGATATTGAGGGGGTATGGTTTATCGACAGATCATTATCGATGAAGGGGTATCTGGTTGAGTATAATGTCGAGAACAGCATTGAAGAGTCGCAATATGTGAAAACGATTGAGCTGGTCAGGAATATGCTTCCGTTCAGAACGTTCTCTGTGTATGGATTTGCGCGAAAAATCGAATTTCTGAGCGATGAAGGCGCGAATAGTGCACTTCGAAAGGAGTTTTATAATCAGGATACGACCGAGTTGTCCCGGTGTTTTCAGGAGATTACTCTCTGGACTAATACGAATAACAGCAACCAGATTTATATAATCACCAGCGATCTGCTGCTATCATCGGATGAGCTGGATAGTGAAGCCAAGCTTATCAAATCAATTAAATCCTGCCTTTACAATGATCTGGATATCGCGATTGTCTGCCTGCGTAGCCACTACAGAGGGTTTATCACGAAGTATGTTATTGAAGGTACCCAGGTTAGCGAGGAGCGGGTTGAATCTGAAGTATTCGACACGCGGACACTTAGCAATGACGCACCGTATGGCAACCGAAAGCCGTTCTACATTGTGCTGATGTCGAAATCCAGCCAACTGATTGATGAATTCTGCGCAGAGTTGAGAAACAATCAGAGCACGAGCGAGATGCAGGTGTTCCGGCCTTCTATCAGCTCGACCTATGATACGCCAGTTCTGTGGCGATCTAATGTTTCAATTGATAATGAAATTCCGATGGAATATGATGCTGGGAATATAATATTCAACGACTCAAATATCCCACTGCTCTATCTCGATTGGACAGAGCGGAAACTAATGTATAGAAATCGAATTTCCACGGTCAGCCTTCCGTACAAAGCGATTATCTCGAACGGATTCAGGAATTTGAATGAACTGAAGTTCGATGTCAGGCCGTTGGCTAATATGAAATCCAATCATAGCTCACCATCCGTCAGTGCATTGGAAGATTTGGTGCGGGACAGACTGATTCTTACAATAGACATTCCCTACTCGAACAATTATGGATGGGATGTGTATATGGTTGATATCCATGATAAAAAATTTATCAGCTACTCAGACCTTCCCGAATGGATCTCGGATTGGAGCATAAAGGAATACAAGTCCAACTCAGATGCAGTTCGGACTAAGGGATTGAGTGACTTTTTGTTTGCCTTGACAACCAACTACACCCGCAATCCTAAATTAGGCGGATTTGTAGTTTCAATAGGGAGGTAAGGATGACTCTTCTTGCGATAATGTACTTCACGCTGACGCGCGCACTGACCAACTGGCTGGCGGATCAGATGAATCTCGTTGATGTGCAGTTGAGAGCAATATTCATTGAACGAACTACTAACCTGATATTTTTATTCGGGATCATCTTCTTCGGTGTATTGATCTTGATTATCTGTAAGGCAATACTCAAGAATATCGACCACACGAGGAAAGTCAGGCGAGAGAGGGAACAGCACGAGATCCGAGTTGATGAACTTAAGAAACGTGACTCAAAGAAGGAATTAGAGGCTATTGTGATCACGACACCGGCGAGCATGTTCGAGGTGGCAGAAAAGCCGCTAAAGGCGACTAACTACCCGGTCTATGTCGAATTCTCACCACCAGAGGACACTACATTGAAATGGTTCTCCGGCATTTTCCTGAGCTATACGGCGTTCTGCGTTGTCGCCTACCTGCTCTATGTTGCCAATGGACTTGTACAGGATATTGGCAGTCACTTCGCATTAGTCCTTGGCGTGATCGTGCTACATGCGGTGGTCTTATGCGGTGAAGGTTTTTTGTGGAAAATTCTGCTCAAACCATACCTCCAGAGCAGAGCATATCGAGAAGAACTGCTCAACGGTGTCATGCAAGAATCAAATCAGGTAGGATAAACCATGTCAGATATCCTCATAGTCATCGGCGGAAGTGCCATTCGAAGTTTCAATGCTCTTGTCCATCATGCGGCTGCGGGACACGGTCGGAAGCATCTGTACTACCAGGTAATCGATTCCGACATCAACGGCATCAGTTTAAGCAGGTTGCGAGAGTCGCTGGGGAGCTATCAATCAGTACGAGATTCCATCGGGATCGATCCTGCTCGTGATTATCCGATGTTCAAAACTATATTTGAGCCGCTTATTTTGAATGGTGGTGTTAAAACATGGCCCGAGGCGCAGGGCATAGATACACTCGAGACCATGATCAACCTGCAGGTTTTAAATCCGAAGGACAATCTTGAACGTGATCTGATCGAATACTGCAATATCCACCTCACGCGCGAACAGCTTCAACTCAAACTCTACAAAGGATTCGCCGGTCAGAAATCACTGGGATCCCTGCTGATGGCATTGAAATTTCTCCAGTCCGATTTATGGAGAAATATTGTGAGTTCCATCCGTGCAAAACTGGAGGGTGTCACCGGCAATCGTGGACTCAGGGTTTTTATCATGGCCTCTTCATTTGGCGCCATGGGTGCAGCGGGGTTTCCAACAATCTCACGATTGTTGATGAACGAATTTGATCAGGAAATTCAAAATAAACGAGTAGTCTTTGGCGGTGGCTTGATTCTCCCATACTTCCGATTTGACGACAAGGAGGGGATGCAGGATATTGACAAATCACCCTACGCGAAATCGAAGTTTTTCATGGCTGATACGGAGTTGACCCTCGATTACTTCCGCCGAATTTACAAGATGAAGACTACAGACAGGCTAAGCTCTGAGGAGTTGCGAAAGCAGGTTCCATTCCAGACCCTTTACTGCGTGGGATCTCCGAGTTATAAGACATACAAATTCGGGAAAGGCGGGACATCACAGGACAATCCCGCTCATTATGTGGAATCATTCACCGCACTGGCAGCGGTGGACTTCTTCGAACGTGACATTGACGATTTCCATTCATTCCATTGCAGGTATGCCAAATGCAATGAAAAAGACGGCATAAGCCTTCAATGGGATGATATACCTGTTGAGACCGACCCCGGAGACATCAATAAACAGACGAAAACCCATAACCATTTCAGGAAGAAGATGATTACGTTCACTCAGATAGTGTTTGCGATGGAGAGCTTTCTAATTCCCCTGATAAATATGAATCAGTTCCCCGACGAGACGGCTCGGATAAACGGCGACAGATTTAAATGGTGGAAACGTATGTTCACCGCCGAGGTGGACGTACAGAATATTCTCAGTAGAGATATTCGTGATAATCTGCATCGGTACTGGTCTGGTTATTATCTGACCTGGCTTGTACAACTGCTCAATTCGGAAGATAACACATATCTGATGAACAAGATCAGCGTTCTCAAGTCTGATCTGTGGGATGAAAAATCGGGGAAACTAGATATGACCGGAGTGAATTATCGACACATTCCGATGATCCCGTTTGACGAGCACCCTAAGCGGGAATGCCCCGCCTCCCTTGACCCGATCCTTCGTAACAACCAGATCATTGACTCAATATCTACAAGTGCAATTGGGCACTTTGGATACGCAAAACTCCTCTATTTTCTGTATGAATCTCTGTTAAGTCTGGCTCCCGGGGCGTTTGAGAAGGCTAACGCAAAGATCGAATCATCCGAATCCAACGAGGAAGGAGAATAATAATGGCACACTACCTCCCGAAGATAAAAGCTGACAGCAAGATGCGTCAGGTGGACACACACGGCGTCTGGTCAAAAGATGATAGTGGCGATCTGCTGACTTATCTGCCGGATGACCTCGATGTGGATCAACGACCATCCAGTGACGACGACTATCTGACGAATAGTCTTCCTACGCCGTTCGCCAGGGCAAAATTGATGGAACTCGCCTTGCGTGAGGATATCAATCAGAATCCAGATCTCGTCAACAGACTTGTCGGGGAATGGAGGGGGGTGTACGCGATTCTGATTCTCGCAAAGATGATGGATTACGAACTGATCGTTCGACCTTTCATACTTGATGATGTCATTCATGCAATCGCCAACAATCGAAGACACGCTGGTTACAAGAAGTTTTTGGAAACAATGAGGAACCTTGATCCCTCCGTCGATCAACACAACTGGGATCGGAATGATCTGATCTATCTGAAATATGAATTGTTCGGCAGGATAGCTTATACGCTGATCGGCAGTTACTCTCCAGATACAGTAATCCTTGCTCCCGCCGAGTACTCCATACCGAATGGAATTATTCCCTGGACAAGGCCAGACGGCACACTGAAAGACCCTACTAGCTTCCTGCAGCAACCAGCGCAACTCGATTACAAGAACGCTCTTTCCGTATGGCTTGACAATATGCCCGAAGAAATCAACAAAATCGCCAACAACAGTCTCGCCAATCTGCTCAATGCCCAGATCGAGAACTGGAAACGCGACCTTGTTGGAGCCGAACAGGGTAGTCATCCAATCACGGTACAAGGCCTGACGATTGACAATACGGGCATGTTTGATGGCGAGTTTCAGTACCTTACAAAGCAGATCAGTTACGATATAGCCCAGCGATTCGCTAATGCATTGATCGACTCCAGGCATACGGATCATTTGAAAGTGCGGGATATCTGGCGTGGCATTCTCGGAATCTTCGCTCTGCAGGACTACTATGACCTGAAGGTTGTCACCGAGGAGATCGACCTGAACGGGTTCAATCAGGACAACTATCTTGAAGAAGGCAAGCCACCTCAATTCCTCCCGTTCGTTCAGGAGATGAAGCGTTCGAAAGCCACAACAGCGTGGATTTTCTCCATCAAGAATCCCGAGAGGAACTTTGAAAAATGTTATTTCGCGATTACAGATGACAGGGTGTTCATGGGGGCTCCATTCGACCTCAGAGTTAACTGTGAGCTAGTTCCATGGATCAAAGACGGTAAAATCTCTGACCCAATCTCATATTTCGGCAATCAGCAATCCGGCTGCACCATACCGTTGCAATTGATGGAGGTATGGATCAAAAATTCCATAAACGAGCTGAATCAGGTCGACAACGCTACCATGACCAAACCTGTTATTGATGAACTGGAATCGTGGAAATCAGAGATATCCAACGAACTGAAAAACAATCAGCAAGAAACCTTGGCAAAGCCAGACGAAACATACATCAACTATGTGAAAGGCAGACATTCCACGGTAAAACGGCACTACGAAATCCTCACTAGGCCGATAGATTTTGAATTGAAGCGATTTATCGATAATCAATACGACAGGCAAGGATTATCGACCATAATCTTCCGCGACTGGTTCGAGAATATCGTTGCGAACAACCCGGACCAAGTTGTCGAATGGGGATATCGGGCAGATCAACTGGTCTACAAACCCAATTCAAATTCAATCCAGCTGAAATCTGGGTTGAACATTCCTCTCAAGATAATCGACGCCAAAAGGCTGTTCACACCAGTTGTTGCGAGAGTAGCGCTATCAGAAAGCGACCATGTGGTCAGACAGCAGGGTGCAATGGAGTACCTGTTGCCGGTTGATCTGAGAATATTCAAATATTACACACTCAAACAGCTCAAGGGTGAGGATCCCGGCATCACGATCAAGATGGAGCAGATTGAAGGAACAAACACGAAGTGGCTGGAGTGTCAAATGACCGTTGAGACGGTCACAGGCGAGAAAAGAACTGAATTAAAGAAGTACTTCGAAAACGATATCATTGATCTGCCCGGTGATGCGGTGTTTGCAATGTGGCCTGATTTTCAAGCCGAGGACTGGGATCAATACAAAATTTACCATTTCATCGATGAGGAGCAGGAATCGAGGAACACATTCAAATGGAATGCTTTTGCGGTAGATCAAAACTCGACAGTTGAGATTTTGAGCCACGAAGATCAATATATTTCGGAAAATAAATATGAGATGAGCGATGACCGGGATGGCACTCCGAAGCATTACGTTGAGCGACACGAGATCCGCGACTTTTCCACCCCTATTGACGGACTTATCGTCACGCATGTGTTCGATGATGGTTCTGTGGCTCGTGAAAATTACGCCGGAATGATCCTCCTGCATCGGCATATCAAGAAATCAACCCCAAGGAACCGGAACAAGTGGATCGTCGGAATTGATATCGGGACATCTAACACGCATATCGCCAGGCGAATAAAGTTCCCTGACAATACATCGCAGAATCCCGAACATCTGGTACTTTCCAACCGGCTCGTACCGATTACGATGTCAGCGACCAAACCGACCAATCAGACACGTATATCGATGTATTTTGCCAACTCACAAATGGTCGTACCCCCGTTCCCTACTGGATTCAAAGAGGTTGTTGACAATCTCGACAGAAACAAATTGGGATACGGGACACACTTCATGTGGGAGCAGGTTGACCTAATGGATAAATCTCATCTGGAATTCTTCAGCGCCAATATCAAATGGGATAAAGATTCAGCGAGCTATAGAAATATGTTCAGGATGCTCGTGTTGCTGGTACTTGCTGAAGCTAAAGCCAACCAAGATGTCAGCTCTGTTGAATTCAGGTGGTCTTACCCGCTGACGCTTCCAGAGGCGACTACCAACGATCTGAGGTACTTCTGGCAAGCCTTGCTCGGTGATGCAAATCCAAGATTTGCTCGTATCAGGAGCAGTCTTGATGTGAAAGCAAATGATTCCAATGAGAGTATGGCACTTTACCGCTGTCTCGCTCGAGATGAAGGTGGACTGCTCAAGGGTGGGGAAAATCCGACGATCGCGATCGATATTGGTGGCGGTTCTTCCGACATTGCCTACTGGGAGCATGACAGCCCAACTTCGTTTGGCTCGCTCATGCTCGGAGGCAACGATATTTTCAACAGGCTGTTTGACAAACCAGGATGGGATTTCATCAGACGAATACTGCAGGTCAGAGGATTTAAACAACATTCAATCGACTCAGTGCTGGATCTGACAAAAAATACCGGCACCAACAAACCACGTTTACTCAGTATCCTTAATATGCTGCTACATGGCGATAAATATAAGAAAACTGGTGATGGAGACATTCCCAATCTGCGAGCTGCTGAAGAGTTACTTACGAAGATTAAAAGCGAGTTGTACTTCAAGGGCAACCTCGACAGCACCCCGTGGCTCGAGATTCGCACACTTGTATATCTGATGGCTACCGGATTGCTCTATTACACCGGAATTGTCGTCGGAGCCAAGGAATATCAGAATAATAAGCGGGAACTCGTCAATGCAATTACGACTTACTTCGGCGGGAAAGCATCATACTTGCTCTATTGGACATACCAGTTCGATGAACACTACACCAACAGTCTTCGTCATGCTGTTCGCTGCGGATATTACAATGCATGGCATAAGCTCGGATTAGCCATACCGGACTCTTCCAATGGTCTTCAGGACACCAAAATTTACCTTGGTATCAAGGGCGGCCCGATGCACTCTTCAATCGACGGCATGCCTTTTCAGAAAAGAGGTGTAAACGATCTGGACGTCCAACCGAAAGACGAGATCGTCTATGGACTGACCTTCATGAAAGAGAAAGATTTTGCGCAGCACAAAACAGTTGTCAACTCCATCGTGGGTGGAGAAATAACCGATGCCACAGACGGCGCATTTACCGATGAGATAACTGTCAATGACGTGAGGCACAGGCAGGTGGCGATGAATTACAGTGAGTCGTTCATAAGCGATTTCGTCGACAAGGTTCTGAAGCAGCGATCCGCTGGCAATTCGGAAAATCTTCTTCTACAGGATTTCAAATTTGACACCGAAAACTTGAAGAAAATCGATTTTGCAAACCCGCAGTTCGTGGAGAGGTACAATTATCTTCTCGCCAACTATCATGCAGAAGTTTTGGACATGAAACTGAGTGCCGACACGAGAATCTCATACTTCATGATGGAATTGAAGGCATTGATGGAATTCTACATCGAATCCTGCTGATGTAAATCTCGGATTTGTAGTAGCTGTGCACAACTTGGATACACAAAGGGATTATGCATCGAATGAAAAATCTGTCTGTCATACTATCTGGTTCAGTGATCCTGATTTTGAGTGTGATTCTTGTTTTTACAGCCACAGTATTGATTCGTCCCATCACAGGGATTCCGCGGAATGCATATCCCATTGCTCAGAGCACAGCAATACATATCACCGATAATCTGTTACTGTTCATCGGCGAGCAATCTATTGCGGACAGTATCTCTAGCTTTACAAACCAGTTGGAAGGCAATACGGCATATTCGACGGCGTTGAAAGTCAGCTCGAGCTCGTTGGGGTCCAAAAAAATCATCGCCCTGAAATCGACGTGCACTGCTTTTGGAGATACTTTATCCCGTTTTCTCTCGACCATGGAGGGTGTTGATTACTGGGTCTGGGTTCCGTTCGATGATGATCAAATTTCGCGAGTTCAGATTCGATGGATTGACACCGGAATTGATAATTTTGGCAATCGGCGTGGTTCACAAACTGAGGCAGATGAAATTCAACGACAGTTTGCGGTTCGGATTCTGACGCCCCTCGAGTCAGGAACCGTATTGCATTTCAGGAAGGATGTCCTATCGATCTGTATTGAATACATTTTATTCCATTCACCAGCCTACGTGTGGGAGTACATTCACAATAGAGCAACTTTTGAACCGGTCGATCTTGCCACCCGGTATCTTGAATATCTCGGGAATAAATCTCATCGCCTGACACAAATCGAGATAAGTGAACCGAGAAATCCGCTCCCGTGGGTACTGCTTTCACTTATCTTTGCATTCGCAGTAGCGTTGATTATTGGCTGGATAATTTATGGTCTACGACATCATCAGAGGGACATTACAGAGGTAATCAATAAGCATGGGACTGCCATTGAAACACAAATCAGCAATATTCAGGAGGAATTCACAGATCAACAACGGTTGACAGAATCCAAATTGACATCCATTCAAAGCGGATTAGATGAAAAGTTCGCATCATTGAAAAGCAGCATCACCTCATTTCAACGGCTCCCAGACTCAATCGACAAACTTGACAAGAAACTCGATCGTATCGAACAGTCAACGGAGTTCATCATCGATTATCTGACTAAGCATCTGGAGACCCCCAAGAACAGTACGAATCTGGATGGATATCGCCCCAATCCGCAACAATCCTCCGATGGTGTCGGCACCTCACCCGGCACAAAAAGCAGGGGAGGGCTTACAATTGAGCAGTTGACGAAGCACTACAACACAATACTCACGGGTAACAAGCGTGATGAGTACAACGACTTCATCACTCATCTATCCACTGCCGGTGTTTCGTTTTCCTGCGTAAACCATTCCGGCAATCCAACCGTTGACCCATATGAGGAGGTCGATTTTTATGCTGTCAGTATAGGTAGATCGCACGACTACCTGCTAGTTCAGCTGGATTCTCAGTATTATCTTTTTATTGCTCCAAGTTTCTGGTATCTGAATGGAGACAAATTTCCTTCCGTTCGTCTGCTGTTTGCCACTAACGATACCAGCGGAGATCGAAGACAAATCACTCTGCTGCGTAAACCGGCCTTGCTGGTACCGAAAGGCGATTTAGGTTACAAGCTGATACAAATAGGAGAAATTGAAGTTGGGTAGTAGAACGATTCCGGCAAATGTAATCCGTGCCATCATTATTTCGATCATAGTAATCACAGTACTTTTCAGCGCGGACTACTACAATTATATCACTTTGTTGCCTCGTAGCGAGCCTATAATTTTGATTCCTGGATACGGAAACAACAAGGAATTGTGGGTCAGTAACGGCTATATCGACATCCTGAGTTCAAAGGGGCTGGACTACGGCGGACATCTGAGAATCGGTCAAAACGACGGTGTTATCCATATGGATGGGCATCCGAGCTACCAGGGTCCCGATTTTTATACCTTGTCGTTTTCCGATTCAGTCGCATCAATATCGACGCTGACCGATGAGCTTGAGCTTGCACTTAACTACCTGAGATCAAGCTCCAGAACACATCATGTTCATATTGTCGCCTTTTCACTTGGAGGAGTCATCTCGCGAAAATATCTCGTGGATCACTGTGAGGAAGCAGACCATTATGTCAAGACACTGGTGACGATCTCCAGCCCTCATGGTGGCGTTCAGCTCGCGAACCTGCTAACGAGTATGTTCCTCATGCTCGGCGGTACAGATTCCAAGATGTCAGAATTTATCGAAGCTCGATTGAATCAGATATTCCCGGTGAATTCTTCAGTACTGTCAGAATTGGTGGCATCCGGCGAGGGGAGCTATCTGTATGAGCTGAACAAACACCCTCACCCACTTGAAGTAAAGTATGTCTCCGTGATCGCAATCGCTGGCGTTGCGGAGAAATCTTACGACAAGATTTCTCGGACCTCTGTATGGATTTCTGAGAAGTTTAAAGGTCTAACAGATCGAGTTGCCACAGCTTTGAATCTCGACACCGACCCGAATCCTGACAGTAGTGGGTCTATCGACACAGTCAGGATTGAACAGGAAATCCCGTCAATCGTCCAACTTATCGACAGAAACTGGGGCGATCTGCTGCTGACTTCGGACAGCCAGAACATGAATAAGGTCGCCTATATAGCCAGGATGTCGGAGTACATAAATACCGGTGCGTACGAACTTGAAGGCCATCACTTGAACGTATTGGAAAACAGAAATGAGATCTGGGAGATCATCAAAACCCACATCATCGATTAAAATATACCTCGCGCAATTCAACTAAAGGATGAGCATGGGCTGCCTAGTTATAATACTGATACTGATTATCCTCGCCGCACTGACAGCAATGAAACACCTGATCATTGCTATGGTAGCCGGGTTAGTCGCTACAGTCATCAGCTACCTGATCCTGATCAACATTAAAATAGAAGGAATACCTCACATCAAGCAGCATCATATGGCTATGGCAATCAGCTTGCTAATCTGGATACTGGTGACTGCCCTTGTCTACAATTACGGTTTTTGGCAGCCGTAATGAAGTTTGGACTGCTGGCGCGATGCTTACAATTTGATTACTACATGACCTCAAGCACTCTGCTCTCAACATTCCCACGGTAAAACTGTAGCTTTAATTCTGGATCAACAAATGGGGGGGATTTTTTCAGCAAGAGTATTAAGTGTGTAAAGTTGCTATTTTGATTGTAAAGAGTGATTTAATCTGAAGGGATGTATCCTGTGTATGGTAACACTTATCAAGATGGAAATGATTACGTCCATAAATTTGTGTAAATAGGTTTTGCGCATCTTTAGAAGATGACAGAGCCACGGCTTTGCCTCTGTATCTTGGGATTAGCATAAAATTCCATAGAAACAGGAGGTTTGACCATGGCTCTGCAGAAAGATAAGCTTCAGATCGCAGGTTCGCCAGTATCGTTGATGGATGACAGTGATTTTCTTCGTAAAATCGTATCGACAGTTCTCCAGAACGTCTTGGACGCGGAGGTTGCCGATCATGTCGGCGCGGATCGTTATGAGCGCACATCTGGGCGAAAGGGTTATCGCAATGGCAGCTACCCAAGGACGCTTAAGACCAGAGTTGGACGGATCGAGTTATCGGTTCCTCGTGATCGGGACGGGACGTTCCAGACATCGTTGTTCACGCGCTTCCAGCGAAGCGAGAAAGCGCTGATCTTAGCGTTGATGGAGATGACGCTTGAAGGGGTTTCGACGCGCAATGTTACGAAGATAACAGAGGAGTTGTGCGGAACGTCGTTCTCCAAGAGTCTAGTTTCATCGCTGTCCTCGAACCTTGACGACCAACTTGAAGCGTGGCGCAATCGCCCGTTGGAAGGCGATTATCCTTACATTTTCGTAGATGCGCTATACGAGAAAGTTCGCTTTGACGGTCACGTGCGCAGCATGGCGGTGATCATAGTTGTGGGGGTGAATGATGACGGTTACAGGTCAGTTTTGTCGGTAGATATAAGTCACAGTGAGAATGCGGCAGATTACCGGGATGTCTTTCGCAAGCTTCGCGAGCGTGGTTTGTCCGGTGTCCAGTTGGTGGCTTCAGATGATCACAGTGGTCTTGTTCAGGCAATATCCCGTCATTTTCAGGGAGCGACTTGGCAGCGTTGTCAAGTTCATTTTATGCGCAACCTCTCGTCGAAGCTTCGTCA
>CAZAGU010000032.1:0-26496 GCA_964484805.1 uncultured bacterium | reverse complement strand
ACTGCCCATCGTTCGTTAAGTTGAGCTTCGATGGTGCGTGGGTGCACGTCGAAATCCGGGCGAGCATATACAACACCACATAAGAGATGAAAAATCAGAGTAATCAGAGCAAGCACTAATGTTGCCTTGGAAAACTTGACACTGACGCTCATAATTTGACCTCTCATTAAATTTAAAAAAATTAAAAACACTTTTAGGGGAACTGAAATCAGCTCCCCTAAAAAAAATGTATAGGGCTTACCGGTAAAGAGTACCATTTTCTTTACGTTCGCGCAGATGCTTGATCATATCTTCAGTCATTGCATCCAGGTCCCATTTTGGTTTCCAGTCCCACTCTTCGCGGGCTGATGTGTCATCAACGGAATTTGGCCATGAATCAGCGATTATTTGACGTTCATCAGGTTCGTAAGCAATCTGGAAGTCGGGGATAAACTTGCGAATGGATTCAACTATCTCAGGAACGGTGAAGCTCATTGCGCCATGATTGAAATCACAGTGATGTTTCAGGCGGGCAAAATCTGCATTTGCAAGCTGAATTGTGCCTTCAATTGCATCGGGCATATACATCATGGGCAAACGAGTTTCCGCATTGACGAAGCATGTGTATTTGCCTTTGTCAACGGCTTCATAATAGATTGCGACAGCGTAGTCTGTCGTGCCACCACCGGGAAGTGTCTCATAGGAGATGATTCCTGGGTAGCGCAGACCGCGGACATCCAAGCCAAAGCGCTGGACGTAATAATCACAAATCAATTCGCCACAGACTTTTGTCACACCATACATGGTGGTCGGCTTCAAAACTGTTTCCTGAGGTGTGTTTTCCAATGGCACACCAGGTCCCCAAACTGCGATTGAGCTGGGAATGATAATCTTCGCCATATCGTGCTTCAAGGCGAGATCAAGGATGTTTATGGTGCCGTTCATGTTGACATTCCAACAGAGTTGCGGGTTTTTCTCGCCAACTGCTGAAAGGATTGCTGCCATATGATACACGGTGTCGATGTTGTATTTATTAATGATCTCTTCGACTGAATCCGAATCCGACACATTAATGTAATGAAATGGACCGGAATTTAACAGTTCATCTGAGGGTGGTGTTTTCCGCCCGGTCGCGATCACGTTTTCCGCACCATACTGCTTGCGGAGTTCCATGGTCAACTCGGAACCAATCTGTCCGACTGCGCCTGTGACCAAGATTCTTTTTGTTTCCTTCGCCATTGTTATGACTCCCATGAGGTTAATTGTTTGCTCGTATCTCGACGAAGACCATCGGCGTGAAGCCGTAATTGTCTTGTTAAAATGAATCTATTGAAGCAATTACCTGTGCTTCAAAATTAAAAACAACTCCAGATGCCCTTAAATACAGCAATTCTGCCGTTAAGTCTGACAACCGAGGGATTTCTACTTCCCTTTTGCCTTGAAAATTCAATGACATTTAACGAGCCTTTGGAGCTAATGTACCAATCAATCAAAATAAGATTGAACCTTAGGATTGTCAAGAGAATAGTGTTAAACCTACAGCAATAGAAAAAAGCTGAGGATATTCTTTCATTTAGTGATTCGCGTGAATCAAAAACACTAGTGTTTCAATAGACGAATAACCTGCTGTAAATCCTCTTGAGTGAAATATCTCGTCAACACAACCAGTGCGGAAAAAAATAACACAGTAAAAATCGTTGCGGGAAAAAAATCTAGGCTTAAACCACGAGCAAACAAATTGACAATCATAATGCCGGCAATTGGCGTTGGGAGACTTATCACCCATATTCTCGCCAATTCACGGGCATTCTGGTGAAGGAGTGAAACGATGAGTATGATTATAGTTGAAATGAACGAAACCCAAGCGGCACCAACAATGCCAAAGGAGGGTATAACTGAAAAATTCAAAATTATATTAAACAGAGCGCCCCAACCAAGAATCGCCCCTAATACTTTCTTCTCGCCAGTCTCCATGAGAAAAACGCCAAACAGAACGCCTCCGAACAGAAGCAATAGATTCCAGAAGAAAATGACCAAAATTTGAGCAGATGACGTATATAGCTGACCGGCGAGTGTGGTCATTATGTCTCGGCTGAACATCCAGACGATGCAGATTATCGGTGCCGCAATCAACGCCATCAGATGAAATGAAAGTCTTGACAAACGGAGAAATTCTCTGGGCTGATTACGATGAACAACCTTGAATGTCTTCGATACCGATGTTGCGTAAAGAATCGGCAGGATCAATGCAAATTCCGCCAGGAACATTGGCAGAGCGAATAACCCTATCTCATCAACTGGCAGATAAAGACTCAGGATTAGAATATTGGCGCGGAACAGGATAATCATCAATCCACTGATCATCGCCAGCGGTTTTGCCTGTCTGAGTAAAAATCGAATCGTGTTTGCATCCCATCGGGGAAGCAAGGAAACGCCATGTTTGTAGTTGATGTAAACAAGCACACCCATTTCCAGAATTTCTCCAGCCGCGAAGATAATTAGTATTGTCGGCAATCCCAGCGGAACGAAAAGCGGCAGCAGATTTCCAACTGATGGCACACCATGATATGCAATGACAACACCAACACAAACTGCCAGAAACTGCAGGGCTCTTTTGCTCTTCCGCATCAGTGAGAGAATTTTCTCTCTTGAATCAATCTGACAGGGAAGGCATAAAATTAAAGCCACGGATGCGAGCGAAGTTGAAGTGAAAAGCATAGTCGCGGCTATTATTGCAACCCAGTAAGGTAAATCTGTAAGAGGCGCAATAATGGCAACAACGGCGGCGATGAAGACCGCAACGATCCCGGTCAGTAACTTAAGCGCGAGCCCGTTGCGAAAGATGCTCTCGCGAGCGTGAGGACGGGTGGACATTTCGTGAAAAAGAATGCTGTTCAAGCCGATAATATTCAAAACGGACACAAAGAGAAAGACAGTGAGCAAAAAAACAAAACCGCCGAATCCATTTGCTCCCAGCACACGGGCAAGCAGAAGAATGAGTATTATAACAAGCACAAATTCAATCAAATAGAGCGACATTGATTGAAGGGTGATTTTTTCTGGGGGTTTTCTGTCAAAAATAAAAAGCAAGCCGATGTCCGTAGATTCTCCATTGCCGAGCCCAAATCTGGAAACTACGCAAAATATAAAATAAAAACCCGGTCGCTGAAACAGACCGGGCTATTATATTCAAACGGTGTGAGTTAATTGAATCATTTTTTCAGCGAACACGTAGCGCCCAACGCCCCTAAAATCTGAGGGACTTCTGGAACGATGAGCCGGGTTCCGATGCTGCTTGATAGTGTGTCGTTCCAGTCAAGGCTGGAACCCAGTGCATTCATCCCTTTGTGCGCTTGGTAATTCAATGATTTTAATTTGCGAAACCTGCGGATAAATTCCAATTAGGCAAAACCGACACCCATCACCACGCCTTCGGCAGTCCCAGATGTTCCCAGATCAGCGAAATCACATCACCCGGTTTATCCAGAAAGCAGTAATGCCCCGCGCCAGCGATCACAGTCAGCTTCGACCCTGCTATCAAGTCGTTCATCCGTCGCGCCGCCAGAACCGGCACAGCGTCGTCATTTGCTCCCCAGATCAAGCAAGTTGGCGCGGAGATTTTCGCGACCTGATCGCTCATGTCCTCGCCGATCACCCGGCTTAAGGTCTGGCGCATCACCGGTGAAGCCGCTCGCCAATCCTCGGATCCAAGCTGCTCGCGCCGCGACCGCAATTTTTCCGCCATTGACGCTGGCAACAGCTTCATCGCAATATTCATCGACTTCGCCATCGTTCGTTTCCAGCGGAGCTTCAAGCTGGGCGGAAGCCTCAAACCCGCACTGCCAATCAACACAAGGCTGTTCACCATCTGCGGATACTCTACCGCCAAGCCGATAGACACCCGCCCGCCGTGGCTATGGCCGATGAAATCAGCGCGCTCAATCCCCTGCTCATCGAGCCAGGCTTTCACAGTTTCGACATAATCCCAAACACCCCAAGCCTGCGCTGGCTCAGGCGAACCAGCAAACCCCGGCAACGCTGGCGCAATTATCCTGCGCTGGGATTTCAGCGTTTCGATGATCTTCAGGAATGACTCCGGGCTACTTCCCCAGCCATGCAACATCACTACTAGCGGCTCGCCCGTGCCCGTGTCGATGGCGCGTATAGAGCCGATACTGTAGTCCCGCCAAGCCTTCAGGCTGTCATTCTGCATCGTCAACGCCTTTCCAGAATTCCTCAACCTCAATCTCCCACTCATCGCCATGCCGCAGGCTCTCGCGCCACGGCTCAGGCAACAGCTCGTAAAATCTGTCCTCGTAGAACCTGTCATCAATCAGCAACGACACCCCACGGTCAGTATCACTCCGCGTCATGCGCCCCACAGCCTGCACGACCTTCTGCAGACCGGGCATGATATAGGCGACCTGCTCGCCGTCTTCGCCCTGCCTTTGCCAGTAGTATTTCGACGCCAGCCTGAGAGCATCGGGCGGCGGAATACAAGGACCAACCACGACCACACCCACGCATTTATCGCCCGGATAGTCCATCCCTTCAGCGAACTGTCCTCCGGCGACGATCATCGCCAGGCGCGTTCCGACCATGCTGTCGAACTCATCCCGAAGTTGCTGAAGTTGCTCACCGCGCATCCCCTGCTCTTGGGCAATGATTGGAAATTCAACATCCCCAAGATAAGTTGCCACCAGATTCAGATATTCAAACGACGGAAAGACAATCAGATAGCCACCTTCACGCATGGCACAGAATTTCCGAATGACCGCCGCGATTTTCGGCGCGGTGCTCTTGCGTTTGCGGTATCGCGTGTCAATGCCCTTCGCCAAAGTAACCCTGATGTTATTCGCTCCAAATGCCGACGGGTTTTCCACCAGATGCACTGAGCGCCCTTCAAACCCCAGTGCCCGCCGGAAAAAATCCAACGGTGAAAATGTGCCTGAAAATGCCGCCACACTCTGGAATGCCCTTAAGGATTCCGCAAGCTCTATCGCCGGATCGAGGCAGGTGATGCCCAGCAGTTCGGCGGAAGGATCAACGTAAAACGGATAGCGGTCGCGGTCGCGATCCACCAGACGCGCCAGGCAGACCACTTCGCCAAAGACCTGATACAACAAGGCGTTAAGCTCAGGATCAATGCGGTTAAATGCTTCCAGCGCAAACCTGCCGAGGATTAACTCCCAGCTCTCCCGCAGTTCGCTCCATTTGGACTCATCCGCGTCCATCAGCGTCAAACCTTGCTCAACGCCGACGAGAGACAGATTGCTGTCAACCGCCGCCAGCGTCTCAGCGACCACATCGCGCAGATGCCGATAGGACGGCGTGTCACCCAGCCGCCATTGCTCCATGTCCAGCAAATCCAGCGTGCTCGCGACATCCACCCGTTTAATCTGCCCGCTGAACATCTCCCCAGCTCGCGTTTGCAGGTTGTGCGCTTCGTCGATCAGCAGATACCAGTTCAGCGCCGGCGCACCCCTTTGGAAACTGCGGAACGGTTCGACCTTGACCATCGGGTCGAAGACATAATTATAATCACCCACCACCAGATCCGCCCTCATCACCATCAGCCTCGCCAGATCTACAGGGCAGATGCCGCTCAACCGTCCAGCCGAGCGAAAATCGGTCAGTTTCAGGATGGAAGGCTTCAGCAGTTCATCGGGCAGGCGCACTCTGTCCCAGACCTCAAGCCTGAGCCGCTGGTACTGGCATTCGCCATTTCGGCAAGGAAAATCCTCTTCCAGACAGAGCTCATCGGAAGCATGGAGAAACATGGTCTTAATGTCAGGATGCCCGTCGGTCAGCATCTCGATCAGCTTCCGCACAGGCTCCCTGCCGCCCGATTTTGCAGTGGCAAAGAATACCTGCCCGCCCTGTTTGAGCGCTGTCTTGAACATCGGCACGAGCATGGTTACCGTTTTGCCGAATCCGGGCGGTGCATTCCAGAGCAGATTTTCCGCGCGGCTGATTATCTCCTCAGCCTGCGTCATCATCTCTTCCTGCCCGGAGCGATGGGTAGTGTATGGAAATTCAACAGCACTGGCAAGCCCTCGCCGCCGAGCCATCAGCACCGAAGTCAGAGCCGCGGCATGGCTAAGCTGGTCGAGATATTCCTCAAGGCTGGCTTCGACTTCCGCTGCTGAATAGCTGATAGGAATGGTGTGAATGGAGTCATCGGTGAGATTGTAGAAGATCAATCTCACTTTTATCTGGGTACTCTGGCGGTTGTTCTGGGATTTTTCGATTAAAAAGGCGTAGAGCTGCGCCTGAAACTGGTAGCGTTCAGGTATGGGAAAATCCTCGCCGGGAATTGTCCCCACCGCCACAGCCATTGATTTCACTTCGCTTACGGTACACACAACGCCGCTGTCTCCAAATAGATCAATGCGCCCGTGGATGTTCAGGACAGCTCCCCGTCGCGAACAGTATTGCCCCTTCACCCATTTTTCGGTCTCGGCATCAGGATAGCTTTCTGCCACCAGATAATGAACATTCTGCCCAAGCTGTTCCCTGCCCGGAATCCACTGGCTATTAAGCTCCGGCAGGTCGAACAGAACGCCCGCTATATCAGTTACTGAAGCAGAACGCTCGTTGTTCAAGCTATTTTTCGGGGTGTCATCTGGCAAGACAATCCTTTAACCATAAGTCCATCGTTTCATCCGCTGGCAGGCGATTGTGAAGCGGATGCGATTCAAAAACAACAGCTTCGCCCCTCTTCCAATTCTTCGGTAAATGAACAACATCAATAAAACCGCCGTCCGGGCGCGGGTTGATGACCGTTGCTTCGCCAATTAAAAACGGCGATGGATGTACGATCATTCTGCTGCTGGTGAAAACAATATCCACCTCAGGGAAGGATGGCAGAAATTCGCCCAGTGTCCGCTCGCTCATATCGGTGAGCAGAACAATCAGATCCGCATCTTCAGGAATGCTGTTTCGCACTTCGGCTATGACGGAATCTGGAGATGTCAGCGCCCATGTGTCATAGCCGGGAAACTGCTGACCTTCAAGACATTGCGCCATGCCTGTTATGGCGATGCGCAAGCCCTGACTTTCCTGAATATCCCAGAGCGCGAACATTGGCAATCCGTCCGCACTGTTCAACACATTGGCGCAGACCAGCTTTACACCAGCGGAATCGGCAATGTTTCTCAGAAATCGCTCGCCATAAAACAGATCGCGCACACCCACAAACGCCGCCCGCAAACCCAGCATTCCCAGCGCTCTGATGGTGCATTCACTACGAATTCGCCCTGCAAGAGGATCAAGATCGAGCACACCACCGCAATCGAGAGCAATCGGGTGTTGTTCGCCGAACAGCGATTTCATCAGCGTCACTCGCGGTGACATGCCGCCCTTGCTCCCGGACGGACAATGACAACCGTCAACGCGCCCACGGAAGCCGCCGGTTATCACAATTGACAGACTGTCGCCCTCGGCAGATTCCACATCTGGCGCGAAGCTAAAAACGAAAAGCAGAGCTATGACAGCGCTAATCAGAAAACGAGTACTTGCCACTAGAACGGCAGGTCGTCGTCCGGTCCATCATTGTCATTATCCTGTGCTGGAGGCATCGTGCCACGTTGTGCTGGTTGCTGGCGGTAATTATTATCGCCACCACCGCTGTCTCGCTGTCCTGAGCCTGAGTCACGGCTACCTAGCATTTGCATATTGAAGCCGATGACTTTGGTGAAATAGCGTGTGATGCCATCTTTCTCATAAGTGTCGGTGGACAACTTGCCCTCGACAAAAACCTGACCGCCTTTCTTCAGGTATTTTTCTGCTGTTTCCGCCGTTTTCCCAAAGAGCACAATGTTGTGCCATTCGGTGTGATCATCCCAACCGCCACTCTGGTTTTTGCGGGATTCAGCAGTGGCAAGTGAAAATTTTGCTATTGCCACACCGCTTGGAGTGTAGGTCAACTCCGGGTCTTTGCCCAGATTTCCAATCAAAATGACCTTATTTACGCCTCGAGCCATGTCTTCTCCTATAATTCAACGTTTATGACGTTTTGTGTTTTTTTCTTAAGGACTGAATGCTGATCCAAATCAAAACCGGAACCATTGCTCCGATTACATTCGCCACACCATCGCTCACAGTTGGAAAGCGACCGGGAACGAAATACTGAATACCTTCGTTCGCCGCGCCAATAACAGCAGTGAGTAAAATCGGCATAAAATACATCCAGCGCTTCTTTGCCAAGATTCCTAATGTTTGCAGATATTTTAGCACACATAACGAAAAAATGGCATATTCTATCGCGTGGATCACAAGGTCTGCCCTATGAAACTTGAACATCATCAAGGGCAACTTCGTGTCTCCGGCAATTAGCGATAGAGCAAAGGTCAACAAGCTGTATAATATAGTTATTATAAGCCATGTTTTCGGTTTATTCAATCTGGAAACACCTGCATTTTTATCGCCTCTGGAATTAGTTTCACAATATCACCCGCCAGCATTCCGTGTTGCCCCAGCGCATCTGCCGCCCGGTCGCCAGCTTGCCCATGAAGATATACTCCCAACCAAGCAGCATCAACCATATTCGCTCCCTGAGCCGCGAGGCTGGCGATCATGCCCGTCAGGACATCGCCACTACCACCTGTCGCCATTCCAGCATTGCCAGTGGGGTTCAAGTATTGCCTGCCATCGAAGGCTGTGACGATGGTCGGTGCCCCCTTCAACACTAAATTCACCTTATATGCCTGAGCAAACTCCAGCGATGCCTCGAACGGATCGTCTGACCATTCTCGCCCCGCCGCCTTCTTCAAGCGGTTGAATTCCCCCGGATGCGGTGTGAGAACCGTGCCTTCCGGCAGTTTTTCCAGCAGTTCAGGATGTTCAGCGATCAGGTTCAAACCATCGGCATCAATGACCAGCGGTTTTTCAACATTTTCCAACAGCAAAGCCAGTAATTCAGCGGTGAGTGGATCTCGCCCCAATCCGGGGCCAATCACCACGACATGCGCCCATTCTATTTTCTCAGCGAGAACAGGATAGGCTTCTTTTGTCAATGTTCCGGCTTTACTCTCAGGAAGCGGAACGGTCATCACTTCGGTCAACTTGGCTTCCAGTATCGCATTCAGACTCGCTGGAACTCCCACCATCACCAAGCCACAACCAGTTCGCAGAGCGGCTTCACCAGCCAATGCCGCCGCGCCAGTGAATCCCGGCGATCCCGCGATAATCAGCACATGCCCGACCATGCCTTTATGAGCCGTTGCAAGACGCTGGGGAATTGTCGCCTGAACATCCTCATCCTCTGGAATTGCCAGCTTGATTTCCTGCTGGAGCACCACGCTTCTGGGGATGCTGATGTCGGCAATCGCCACTTCGACAGCCATCTCCCGCCCGGGTGTTACTAACAACCCGCGCTTTACCAGCCCGAATGTTACCGTCACATCCGCTTCAACAACTGACCCGGTAGCCTTGCCTGTGTCAGCTTCCACCCCTGAAGGCATATCAACAGCGATCACTGGGCAAGACATGGTGTTGATCTGGTCTATCGCCTCGGCGAACAAGCCATGCGCTTCACCCTTGAAGCCGGTGCCGAGTAGCGCGTCAACGGCAAGATCAAAATCATACGGCGGTAAAGGAAAATCATCCGATTCGTGAATCTCCTTGACCATTCCGCCAATCTTCTTGAACAACTGACAGTTAAACGCCGCATCACCAGTCAATTTTTCCGCCGAGCCGATTAAAAATACTTTAACGATGGCTTCCGCATTATGCAAATGCCGAGCAGTGGCAAAGCCGTCGCCGCCGTTGTTACCTTTTCCGCAATAGACAGCGATCCTCTTACCCGCCATCGCGTCGTCAAACATCTCAAATGCCCGAAAAGCTACAGAACGGGATGCGTTCTCCATTAACACCAGACCCGGCAAACCCAAATCGTCAATGGTTGCCCTATCGCATTCGCGTATCTGAGCCGCAGTTGCAACCGGAATCATTTGCCTCTCTCCAGTTTGATTATATCATGAAGGTGAACTATGCCAATCATTCTCTCTGATTTGTCCACAACAGGTAATGTAGTGATGGAATTCGTTTCCATGATCCGCAAGGCTTCAGCCGACAGCGTTCCAGTCTTGATGGTCTTCGGCTTGGCGGTCATGGTCTCTCTCGCGGTCAGTTCCAGCGGGTCAGTTTCTTTCTCAAGTAATCGACGCAGGTCGCCATCAGTAACTATCCCGGCGATATGGTCATCGCTGTCCAGCACGCACGCCACTCCTAGCCGCTTTGCCGTCATTTCAACCAGCACGTCAATCATCCTATCCGTCTCGCGAACCACAGGCATTGCCTTGCCGGTGTGCATGTGATCGTCAACCTGCACGAGCATTTTCTGCCCCAGCAATCCTCCCGGATGCAATGACGCAAAATCTCTCTCGTTCACGCCTCTGGCAACCAACAACGCCACTGCCAGAGCATCTCCAATTCCCACCGTCACCGAATTCGATGCTGTGGGCAATAAACCATAAGGCCAAGGATAGTTTGGGATGCTGACATCAAGAATCACATCGGCACTCTTACCCAAGGCGGACTCACATTTGGCGGTCATGGCAATCACTGGCACGCCCAGAAATTTAAAGCGTGGCATAAGTTCAGCCAGCTCGCGGGTTTCACCGGAAAATGACAGCGCTATAACCACATCACTGTTGGCTACAACACCCAGATCGCCGTGCCCCGCTTCTCCGCTGTGAAGAAACAGTGAGGGTATTCCAGTTGATGAGAATGTCGCCGCAATCTTCCGCCCGGCAATTCCCGATTTCCCCAGCCCGGTGATAATCACCTTGCCTTTACAATTCAGGAGCAGGTCAACGGCATCCAGAAAGGAATCGTCGAGTTGTTCCTTGGCGATGGTCAGCGCTTCGCATTCCAGCGAAAGCAGTTTCCGCCCTACATCAAGCAAATCCTTTCGCGATTGCCCATCTTCTCGGTTGTATTTATTTATCGCATCCATTATCTTTCTCACGCAGTTTAAAAGCTGTAAGATGTAAATATATTCATTTACAGCCTTCAAGGCAAACGAATCGTCAAGTTCCTTTGCCTCTGACAACACCCAGAATTAAGGTTTTAAACGAAAACCTCGTGAAGTTCCTTTCCCGACATAAACTGCTGATAATCCCTCTGGCTTTGGCTACCCTTTTCAGAGTCATTTACTGGCTTCAAGTGAAAGAGGATGCCTGGTTCCTCGCACCCGGTACAGACTCCGAATTCTATCTGCACTGGGCAAATGATATTCTGCATGGGCAGGCATCGAGCTATTTTCCCTTCCCACGCGCGCCGCTTTACGCCTATCTTCTGGCGGGAATTCAAGCAATTTTTGGAAATCACTGGCTGATCCCGCGCCTGCTGAATCTGTTCGCCGATCTGGGAACAATCATCCTGCTGTTTAAGCTTGGGAAGAGGCTCAAAAGCGATAGCACTGGCTTCATCGCCGCGCTGATCTGGGCTATTTCTGGGAGCGTCATCTACTTCTCCGGCGAAATTCTGATGACCTCACTCGCCTGTCTGTTGTTCACAGCTTTTCTCTATTCGATCCTGTCAATGTCCGATAAACCAAGCCTAACCTGCGCTGTATTTTCTGCCGTCTGGTTGACTTTACTCTGTATGCTACGGCCAAATTTCCTGCTGTTTGTGCCTTTGAATGTGCTGTTTTTTGTCTGGCTTAAGATGGCGCATAAACTTCCGTCGAAAACCACAGCAATATATATCATTTTGCATTTATCCGCCATCCTGTTGATACTGTCACCGGTCACAATCGCCAATTACCGGGCGGCTGATGAACTGCTTGCTGTGTCGGCGCAGGGTGGAGTAAATTTTTACATCGGCAATGTTCGCGGGGCTTCAGGCTGGTCGTCTGAACTTCCGGGAGCAGGCTCAACCTGGGATGAAGAGAATGCCCGGCGTATCGCATCTGAGCACGCTGGCAGAAAACTCAGCCACGCCGCCAGTTCCACAGAATTCTGGAAGATGGGGCTGGAGGAAATACTGACGGATCCGCTGGCATGGGTTAAGCTAATGGGTAAGAAAACGCTGTTGTATTTGTCCATTCTGGAAATTGGCAACAACCGCCCCTTAAGCTTGGCGTGGAACAGTTCCGGTGTGCTGAATATACTGCGATGGCTTTCGCTGGGTTTTTTCCTGCCCTTTGCGATGATTGGATGGATTCAAAACAGGAAGCTCAGAAATTTCAATATCATGGCAATATACGCCATTTTGTTTTCAGCATCAATTCTGATATTCTTCATAAACAGCCGCTATCGCCTGCCGCTTCTCCCTGTGCTTTCAATCTTCGCGGCATCAGGGGTCGTCTGGCTGAAGGACAACTGGCAGTCGCTGGCGAGGGAGCGATTCGTTTCGGTGGTGTTTATCGTGGCGGCGATGCTTTCCTATATCCCTTGGTATTCGAACACTGGCGAACAGCCAGCTCAGATTGAGTTTTTCGCTGGCAATGCCGCCTTGCGCCAGAACAATAAGAAAAACGCACTGTCGCATTTCCAGAAAGCACTGGCGCTGAATCCAACCACGCCGAACCTGAATCTGAACATCGGTGTCATTCAACTGGCAACGGGCGACACAGCCAAAGCGCAGGATTCATTTCTCCGCGAGTTATCGCTGAATTATCAGAACTCGGAAGCGCTGAACAATCTGGGTGTGATCGCTGAACAACGCGGCGAGCTATCTAACGCCGAAAATTATTATCGCCGCGCATACGACCTGAACCCGTCGTCTGACGATCACAAGCTGAATCTCTGGCGCATTCTCATGAAGCAGGGAGACCAATTACTTTCAGAGAATCGCCTTGACAATGCCTTTGCCTATTACCTGAGCGCCACGACGGTTGTGTCTTCCGACGCAAGGACATGGTATAAAATGGCAGTCATCCGCTACTCACAAGGGATCGCTCCTGAAGCTGTTGATTTATTGCAAAACGCTCTTCAGGCAAGTCCTGATTATATTCCAGCCCAGCAGATGTTGAACGCGATCACTTCGGCTGAATAATCATCAGGTGTAATCGCCTCACCCCTTTATACGTGCCACCGACATCAAGCTTGTCCGTTCCCATCGGTTCAGCGCCCAGCCGCCACCACATTGATTTGTCTATGTATGGCGGTTTCTCGAAGAAGTTCACTTTTTCTATGCCACGTCTCCGTAAACCTTTCAGTACATTTTGAATATCGCGGGGATCATTCCCAACGCTGTACCACGCTTTGTTCATGTCGATAAGCGCCACATCACTCGGCAACCACCACATATTTGTCAACGATGGATTATCGGCGCTGGTGGCGACCCAATTGGTCAGTTTTTTATTCTGCTGCTTAGTATTCCACAGAACCGAGATCGAGTTTGCCTGATTCACCAGCCCCATAATAACCAAAATAATAATAACAGGACGCACCACCGGATAACGACTGCACCAACGTTGCGCTCGCGCGGCTGCAATCAGCAAAATAAATGGAATAATCAGCAAAATAAACCTTGGACCCCAGTGAACTCCACGCACAAAGGGCGAAGTAAAGCCAACGATCAGCACAAATATCAGCGACGCAATATAAATCAGGAACCAGAATCTCCGCCGCTCGCCCTTTAGGCGAATTAGTCCAAGAATGCTTATTGGCACAACCCAAATCAATCCACCGCTGAAAGCCATATATGCGGCGCGGTTAGATGGTAAAATGGACAGAGTGAGATATACTCCCCACACAATGATAATAACCGCCGCAACTCCATACCAGTACTTGCCTTCATACCGCCATCTTCTCCAGAATGCCAGTATAAGAAATGGAATTACACCGAAAACTGTAAAATGATTCTGTGGGAAGCCTTCAACAAGGAGCACATAAAAATTGTGAGCTTTGTTAATTGTCAGAGTGACAAGTGAGAAATCAAATTTATCACCAAACATATTAGTTAGAAGGTGCAAAGGCAGGACATTGCCTGTGAATAGGAAATTAATTCCACCAGAAAAAGCCAATCCGACACTGATGCCAATTAAATACAACCACATTGAATCCAGTGAGCGTGATGTCATCCGCCAGAAGATTAATATCCCCGGCACAAACAGAATTGCCTCGGTCCGGAATGCCGCGGCAAAAATAATGAGAAATCCAGAAATTATCGGTTCCCATTCAATGGATTTCGGTTTTTCCACCCGTCCTCTGCACACAGTTGTAAACGCCGCCGTAACCAGCCCCATTGCAAAAGTGTACTCCCAAAGTGTCTGAGTATAAAACAACACTGGGGAGCCTAATCCAAGCACCAGCAAGAACATTCTGCCATCGTGAGTCTTCCGGTGTCTTATCCACATATACCACGCGGATAGCAACAGAAATATTCCACCGAGCACTGGCACCATACTTGGACCCCAATGCCCAAACAGAAAATAGAATAATCCACAGATCAGCATAAACGTCACTGAAAATACAGGTATTTGTCTCCCTGATGTATCCATCTTAGAAAACGGATGAATGATGGGTCTAAACACACCGTGTGGATCGAAATCGACGCCATCGTAGGGTATCGCCAGCGACCCCGTGTGTGCAAATGATTGAGCGCCCAGAAATTTCACGCCATTATCAATCCCCCAGAAGCTACCCTTTGGCATTATCGCCCATAATAGCAGGTAGATGATGGAAATGAGAATGACAAGATGAAATTCTCTTCGCCGTCTGGGACTCCAGAGTGACGTAGCGAAAACTCTTTTTAAGTTCATGTTTCTTTGAGAAATGTTTGGTTTCGGAGTCGTCTTTGAGGAACCTGTGCAAGGATTTTACTGTTTTAGAAATATACAAACAATGTTGCAGTATAAAAATCAATTCGGGTCATTTAACCACAGATTTAAAAAACTAAAGAACCCCCGAAAATTGGGGGTTCTTTAATAAAAAAGATTACGCTTTGCCTAATGCGCGTAAGGCAGGAAGAACCAGTTTAGCATTGAGGCATACAATTTTGTGACTGCATTATCGGAATTATCCATGTAATACAGTGGGAAAGAGAACACTGCAATGCGATACCTGACCTCGTAGCCACCTTGTGACCCCACTTGTTCCAATCGCTCATATCTTAGGGCACACGGTCTGTAGTGCGCTTCAGAATATGGAAGAAACTCATAATCAACAACCACTATATCGTTCGGATCCCACGGCTCACCGGAAGCATAACTCACTCTGACAACAGTCGTGTTATCACGACCAACGTTATTGGTAATGGATACAACTTCTCCATATTGATTGCGAGTCGAGTTGAAAATGCGGCTAACTGAACGGACTCTCTTCTTTTTCAACTTCAGCAAGCAATCTGTCGGTGTGGCAGGATAATATAGAGTATCCACATTAACGGCGACCTTTGCCGTGTCATTCCATACATCACCTGATGCTGTATCAGTGTATGAAATAAAGTAATAAGCCGTTTCAGCATCATTACCAGTCGCTAAAATGTCGATCCCAGGCAACAGCGGCTCAACACCATAAGTTCCTCTAAAGAATTCCCGATATACATTCATCGTTACTGAAGTATCAATGGCAATATCAGGTAAATCTGATACACCGCTACGCGCTGAAACAAATTCCGCGGGAGTATTTGGCACGTAGGTGGCGATGGCACCGAAAGTTGATCCTGCAAGCCCTAAAGTCGAGTTGGATATAAGATTGCGTTGCAGGAAATTACCCTGCACCCAGAGGCGCCCGCCAACATGAACATATTGACGAATACTGTTCTCAAAGTTCACCTCATTACCGCTATTAACACCTGAATTGCTCAAGTTCTCGGTGAACCAGATTATCAGGCGATATTGCCCAAGGTAGGATTTGTACAAATTATCCAAATCCGTATAGTGGACATATTCCCAATCAGGATACAGAGCACCTAAAGTTGCTGTCATTTCCTGGTACTTTTCACCAACCTGACTTCCGGGAACAATGTTGCCCATTCCCTCAGAGGCATTAGGGTTCAAAAAAGAGGTGCAATCCAGCAATAGAATTGATTTCTCAAAAGTTGGTTTATACACATTAAAGCTAATGCTTGCGGGTCTGGTTGACATTTCAAAACCATCATCCCGTGCCCAGATCGACAAAGTGTAATGCCCTGATTCGAGATCATGAATTAAAATTTCCTGATCGTTTGACCAGTCCTGAGAAGCCCATTGCCAAACGGTATCATGTGGCACTTTCTCAAGGTAATATCGATATTCCAGTGGAATTGTGTACAGATCTCTATCATCAGGATCTGAAGATTTCCAGTTGAAACTTATGCCTGGCCATGTATCTGTTACATTTTCCAGCACATAAAATGTATCCGCAAGAACAACTGTATTAGCAAAGCTCTCATCGTTTGCTGAAGTCAATTTAACCTGTGGAACCTCTGGCGGGTGATTCGTTCGGAAAAATGTACGGTACTCGATATTGGATTCGAGACCAAGATCATCAACACACTTCAGATAAAACACATGCTCAGTGATCTCGCCGGATTCAGTAAGCAAATAAACTGTGTCTGAAGTGGCAGAATTCTGCTCCCATTTCCATTCCGGAATGAAATCTATGAAGTATTCCGGATCAGCTAATGCAGTGGAGTCAATGATATCTGCGTACAGATAGTACTCGACGAAGCCATCAGGATCGCTTCCCTTCCAGTATATAACTGGTGCATAGGAAAAAGTATCCTGATCTGCCGGAACATTGGAAAATTCCACAGTTGGCGCAACATTTGGAGTTACTTCACCAGAAATATCTCCAAATATTGTATCACATCCGACTACTGCAAAAAGGAGCAACGCAGCAACGGCGATGGGTGTATATCTGAGCAACACACTGCCTTTATTCTTTAGTATGCCCGAGACCATTTTAATGCCCCTATCCATAGATTCCTCTGAGCCGTTCAAGTTCATTCAGTAATTCGCGCTGACCATTGCGAGAACTCACATCTGCTTCAAAAGTATTATTGAGATATGTGATCACAATGTCGAGCGATTCTGTGAACTGACCAAGATAATAGTATGACGCTGCCATCGTGAGCCTGACATCAAGAAAATCGATATTAGTCTCGTGAAGGAAACGCCAGCCTGGCTTAGAATTCAGGAGTGACAGAGATTTATCAATCGCATCCTGATAATTTCCAAGTTGATATTCGACAAATATCCAACCCGCAAGCGCATCATAATTTGTGGTATCACCAGCCCATGCGGTGTTGAAATAACCAGCAGCCACGTTCATCGAGTCTGCACCGCGACCAGCGCACCAACCCGCGCCACTGTATGCGTCGTTGTTCTCAGCAGCAGATCCAAATGCGTACTTAAACGTCGTCAAGGCGTTATAATAATCGGTTACCTCAAAGAGTTGCCAACCTAGTGAGATATATTCTGGTGTGGTCAGCGTTTCCTCAACGTTTTCATCATCATCGCCACTACAACCAGATATCCCAAATATAAAGATAGTCGCCATGAAGACGCTCACCCAACGAATCATTGAATGAGTCCAAGGTCGATTTTTAAGTTCCGGCATCAAATTACCTCAAAAGCAAAATCTTAACGACGCTGGTCTTGTTGCTTGTTTCAAGTCGCGCCCAATATAAACCAGAAGGCAGTTCGGTGCCATGTTCGCCAACGCCGCGCCATGCGGTTTGATGACGACCGACCCCATATTCACCTTCAAGCAAACGTGCTACCTGCCTGCCATTCATATCGTAGATATTCAGTTTCACATTACTAGCGCTCTCTAAGGCGAAAGTGATATGCAATGTGCTATTGAATGGATTCGGGTAAGTTTCCAGCAAGGAGTAACCAGATGGCTGGTTTACTTCATGCTGTGGTCTTAGCTCATCACCAAATGCGACAATGAAACTGCCACCATATTCGGTAAAGCCTGTTATTGTTCCATTATGATAGCTACCAGAAAGAATCTGGTATTCATTGCCATCAATCCTGTAAATCGCAAGACATTTAAGCTCTTCAGCGCTGAATTCGGAAACAGGCACATTAATTTCAAGTTTGGCAGGTTCAGTCAAACCTGACTTAATTCCACGCACCGAGAAAACTGTGGTGATCGGGGAAAGGCCTTCAGAACCATGCTCGTCACGATTATAATCAGCGATCAGACAGAGTTCGTCAGCGCTGGAATTTTCGCTGATGGTCATCTGACCGTCAACACCATTTAACCTGATCGTTCCACCAGCGTTGGAATCAATGAACATTACGTCGAATGTTCTTCCAACTTTCAGATGAGTGCCATCGGGTAAATTTGCATCAACAGTGATGAAATACGTGGCATTAACATCCGCATTCCATTTGCTCTGATATAACCCAGCAGCTTCAAGCGCTGTCAACTGAATGGCGGATAATGCCTGATTTTCGACACCTAAAGAACATGTCGGCAGGTCAGAGGGAATTTCATCCATTACGATGAAAGCATCAAGCCAATGTGGGAAACCGGAATTCTGAAATACTGAAATCGACATCTCTGGTGTTTCCCATCCACCACCAAGAGGACCACCAAAAGCGCCAATGTCATTTATTACAGAGCCGAGTGACGGTGGGAAGAAATAATCTCGATTAGATGATTCAGGATTACCTGCATCAATCAGAGGCGAAGCTGGGTCTGGCGCTAAATGATAGTCTCGAACACCTGCGCTATTGTCAACAAATCCTGGATCAACGTTCAGGTTAGTTGCACCTCTGAAACCATCTTCAATATCACAGTAGGACACCAGCGCATTAGCGTTTGGCCCAATAGTAATGGACTCGCCATTATTATTCCAAAGCACATTGTTTTGCAGAATTGGAATGGACAAGACACCACAGAAAACAGCGCCTTTCTCATTGTCAGCAATGGTGTTGTTGATGATCTGGGGATTTGACTGATCGACAATGTAAATACCGCCAGTCATGTCTTCGGCAGTATTGGCGTAGATCAAATTGCTCTGAATCCAAGCATCCGCCTGATAATTCAGATAAATTGCGCCGCCTTGAAGTGAGTAGTTATCGTGAATCGAGCAATTGGTAATTCTTGGCTTGGAATTCAGCACATAGAATCCACCGCCTTTAAGGGCTTTGTTGTCAAGGATTTCACACCCGATGAAACTTGCCCCAGCGTTTTCCATAAACACACCGCCACCATCAACGTCATTCGTTGCCATATCGCGGATTCCATTGTCCACGATAGTACTGAATTGGATAGTTGGTGAGGATTCGCGTATTTTCACGCCAGTTAATGAATGCTCAATCTGGCAGAACGATAGTTTAGTTGCATCTGAATTATTCAGCTCTAATCCACGCCATCTGGATTCATCTGTACCGGTATTATCGCGTGAGATAAACTTGATCGAATCGTTCACGGTACCAATGGCACGCAATTCACCATCAACTATCATCACAGCGTTTGGTTCAAATAGAACTCTGACACCGGGGCGAATTTTAAGAGTCTCCTGAGCCAGCACTTTAACAGAATCTAAAACGATATAATCGATAGGATTACCGTTATCCCATGCCCATTCACCACTAACATTTCCAAATACATATTGACCAGGCTCGGGCATCCCTTGCCCTTCAAGTTGAATTCTTACTTCGCGTGGCCAATTGCTATAAACCACCATTTCGGAGGCAAATGTCTGTGAAGCGGCTGGCGGATGGAAACGAACTTCCAGATCCTCGGTTTCTGTTGAAGCTACCTGCAAGCCTCCATCAGGAAGCACAACGCTGAAGGCATCATTATCAACAAGCAACACTTCGTCAACTATGAGAAGTTGATCGCCTTCGTTCTTAATCGGCACGTTATAGGAAACAGTGTCGCCGTCAAAATAAACATAGCCTAAAAATTGATACAAAGTATCCATCTGAACTGCAAGACGAGGTCCAGCGCCAACGCCTCTGAAACTTAGCCCAATAGTCCGGTCATTTGTTCGTATAGTTGGAAGGGTTTCAAATCCACCAGGATATTCTGGGCGGAATGTCACGCCAACCCGGGCTGTTTCGTCGGGATCGACTTCCGTGTTTGGGAAATCAAGGGTAAAATCATCACCCTGAAGCGTGTAACCCGTGATGTTCAAAACGCTCTGACCAACATTGGTGATGAAAACATCGTGAGTTGCCACGCGGCCAATCTGAACTGTTTCAAAATCGAAAAGTGTGTCGCTGACAGTGGCAATAGGATCAATGCCCTCACCAACAAGATTTAACACTTGCGGTGGCTGAATGGTGTCACTTGTGACAAATGTGACGCTCTCTTCATATTCACGAAGCTCAGTTGGGCGGAAGTTGATCGCAATCTTCATTCTTTCGCCCGGTTCAATTGGTGGTTCAAGCAGGAAAGAGGGAATACGTTCTGTTTTGGTTGAATCTTCTGTTTCGATTTCGATTTCGGTGGAGTCTGGGAAAAAGGCTGAGGAACTAAAGACCAAATCATAGATGTACATCCGAAAATGTCCATTATTCTCTATATTCAGTTCGTAAGATGCTTGAGAATTGATCCGAATCGGATCATAGCTCAAACTTATGTCTTCCGCAATGTGATATACGTAAAACCATGGGACTGAGTGAGTCGCTTCTATTGAGCCACCATACGCGCCAATGTTAATCTTATTGTCTGCTTCTTCGCCTGGATTCATTGATGGATTGCCTGCATCAACACATGGCGAATTATAAGCAAGGTGCATGTCAAGACCATCATTATTGGTGTTAAGGTAGAGCGGGTTTCCAATAATATTACCAGTGCCACCATACGCGTCTTCACCTGATATTTTTATGCAACAATATGTTACAATTGAAGCAGATGATTGTGCTTTTGCTAAATCTGGGAAAAAGTTGTCACCAGGCGGAAGTTGTCCACCGTGAATATCCTGAGTATTGCTGGTGATAATCGTATTTGTAACAGTCGGAACTGCGCGAGCACCAGCGAATATTCCACCACCCCAACCAGCCGCATCGTTGAACGAGATTGAACAATTGCGAATGATAGGACCTGAGTTGGAGATAAATATTGCGCCACCATGATTTCCACACTCGTTATAAGCAAAGATGTTATTGCTGATTTCCGATTGTGTGAACCAAAGGTACATTGCGCCGCCATCGCTGTCAGCGCGATTATTGGTAAATCGACAATGGTTAATTTTTACTGAACTACTTTCAATAAAAACACCACCGCCGTTATTCTCTGGGTATTCACCACGCGCCCATGCCCAGTTCACGTAGCAATGAGTCAACTGGCAACCGCGTGCAGCATAGGTAAAACGAATGCCTTTCCAGCGCAGACTATCAACTACGGGATCGAATTCGGTTGTGAAAACGATCGGTGCGTCGCTCTCGCCGATTGCTTGTAACAATCCACTGACGACAAAATGGTAGGGACCTGCAAATTCAACCCGTACACCAGGTCCAATAGATAACGTTTCACCAGCTGGCAGGGTGATGTTGTCCGTTACCCGAATTGTTCCATTTTGAGCCGTCCACTCGCCACTTGTCAAGGTTCCGCTCACGTCCAGAGCAAAGGAAGAAGAAGACAATATGACGATTAAAAGAGTAGTGAGGAGGCTTGTGAATATGTGCCGCCGATCTACTGGACTTTTCACCCTAAAACCTCTTTTTGCTTTATACCAAGACGGAATACAGTGATTTCTGTAAACCGATTGATAACAACTTTAGTATAAAAAACGAATTCTTAAAAAAACTTCAAACACACGGTTCAGATTGAATTCTTAAGCAATGTCAGCTTAAAATCGTCCCTGGAGTTTGACGTTCAGCGTAAACCGATGGACAGCGCCTAAAGTGCCTAATCCTGCCCAGGCGTAATCCATGCTCATGCCGTATTGAGGCAGTTTTACCCCGAATCCCAATGAAAAACCGTCTAAACTGAGGTGCCCATCTTCATCCACTATCGGATATTCTGCAAAGGGATCTTTATCGGGAGATTCACGGTATTCATCCCATGAATATCTTTTCCAGGCATTGGATTTTTTACCCACGCGCAAAGCTAACATGTGCCAAAATTCATATTCGGCGCCAACAATGTATTCTTCAAGGTTATCACTGGGATGAACAAATTCGCCGGAGATTAGCAGGCGATGAATTTTTGTCTCGTATGCAATCATAGAAACACCAAACTTAAATTGCATAGGCAATGGCGCTGGAGAGTTTACATATTGAATATCCGCGCCAAAATTCTGAATAACCATTCCAATGTTTATCTTGCGCCAACCTGTGGTATAAAATGTTCCAACATCCGCACACCAACCGTTTGCACTTTTGTCGGCGAGTTGAGAGTTTAACATTTTAAAAGTCAAGCCGACTGAAAACTTGTCAGTAAGCTGCTGTCCCCATGTGACTCCCGCTGCAAGATCGCTGGTATTGAATGTTCTGCCAGTGCCATAAGGCATTTCCAGTGTTGTTTCTTCCATGTCGTCCGAAAACATGGACGTAATCTGAACGCCGAACACACCGTTTAAATGCGGCATAGGCCAGATAGCGCCAATGTTAGCGAATGTCAAATCCACAGGATAATCGACATAGGAAAAAGTCGCTTCCGGAGATTTCATCTGCAACAAACCAGCAGGGTTATAGTAAAGCGCTGATCCGTCGTCAGCGACAGCGGTAAACGCTGCCATAGCAACAGGACGTGCGCTGACTCCCACTTTTAAGAACTGTAAAGCGGTAGTGCCGACCTTTGCTTGACCGAAGGCAACCAGTGGCAGCAAAACTAACAGCACAGTTGCAAACCTAATCAGGCGATTCATCGAAACCTACTCCAAGTTGTCTTTGTTCAGCCAGAATGACTCCTGACTAAACAAAATTGTCAGTCTATATTCCCGCGCTATCATCGAACGCGAAATAATTCAAACTTAGCGAATGATTACAAACTTACCAGTTTGTATATCACCCTTATTTTCTTCCGTCATATCTTCCACAGTAAACAGGTACATTCCTGCAACGGCTTGTTGTTTATTGCGTGAATTCAAGTCCCATGATTCCGCGAAATCAGCGTTCCAGTTAATGTTCAAGTCTCCAGTAACATTATGAGGCACAATGTTAACCAGATCGCCTGATACTGTAAATATTCTAATCAAACACTGCTTCGGCAGATTATAGAAGTATAAGCGCCGATCTACCTGTGGATAAAAGTCAGGTGTACCATCGTCGCGATTCTCCCATGAAAGACCACCGTGTTGAATTCGATAATTTTCGTTTGCTCGATAGGGATTCGGCACAACCTTAACGCCAAGTCGGTCGCTACCTGAAGGAGCAATGTAAATCGCGTTAGCAATCTTTGCCGATTCAAGTGGTTGTGTCCCTGTCTTGTAATCACCGTAATCGAAAGCGGTTACAGAATAGTAGCGAGGAATCAACGGATGAGCATCCGGCACAACATAATAGTAAGTGTATGTCAGCGAATCGTACATCATTTTAGGATTGTCAGAGAAACCGATATTGCGTCCCACTGGTTTCCTATATAACCTTACGCCAGTGATTAAAGTGTCTGCTGGCAAGGAATCCATGGTACTAACAGGACGATAGGAAAGAGAATCCCGGTCGCTATATAGCGAGTAGTCAATCCGGTCGAATTCATCCATAAAGGAGAAATTCTTCTCGACGGCTACATTTGCGACATAAACCCTATAGCCTTCGAAGTCCCACTCTCTAGAGAAGGGATCTACATAAAGACTATCTTCAGATGAGTATTTATTCCAAGACAGAACAAGATTATTTGAAAGGAACTGCTCGTCAATTTCAAATAGTGAATCTTGACTTATGTGAACAGTAGTGGGAACAACTAACTGTTCAAGCGCCGGAGCTGGCGGTGGCGGCGGACCTTGGAAGTCTGGGTAACCATCACCAAAATCAAGCTGGCCATTTTGTCGAGTATATTCCAGGGCTTCTGGGCGTTCAAAGGCATCTTCTACTGAAGATAAATGTCCGTCATTTTCACCGTCATCAGGTCCTGGATACGGATAGCCAACCTTAACTCCACCTTCCCACCGATATGCCATTTCGCCAACTTGTGGTGCAAATAAACCATCAGCGCCCACATCTTCACCGTACCAGCTATCTCCGGTATCTAAAATTCCGTCATTCTCAGTACCGTCAATGTCGTTGGTGCCGGGCATATGATCGTTACCCCAATCGTAAATCGGAGTATCAATCATGGGATTATCATAAACCCGCGCCGCCCAGTCTGCGTTATAGCGAAGTCCGTTGAAGTTAAAACGGAAGGGATCTATAATTTCGTCAGTCGGCTGAGGGTTATTCCGGTCGTGGAAGTTATCGCCAGCCACATAAGCAATCGTCATTGAGAATTTTTCGCCGGGATTGAGGCGGTAAATTCGGTTGCCTGTTTCATCAATGTGGTCAAAGATTCCCAAAGGACCCCATGACAGAAGATAGCGTGTGTCGTAACCGTTCGCAATATCATCCACATAATCCGCTGGTGTTGCGTCATCCACTCCGGGAATTTTCCAATTGTGCGATTCAAGCACAATTGATGGATCCCAACGATCTGTGAATTCTTGTGGACTGGCTTCGAGACTGTCCTGATCGCGAACTAAAACCTGATCGTAATCAAACTCACGATTTGATAAAACAAAGTACTTTTTAACATCACCCATTGGGGTGCCAAAAATGTCAGTCCAACCGCCCGGGGAAATATCATCTTTCCATGATGGCCCGAAATCCAGATCCGCATCTCCATTTGATATCCACCAGTTGAAAGATGTTTTCAACTTCGGATTTGGGGCGCGCACCACACGAACACCTGTAACCGCCGGAACGGTGAACTCGCCACCAGATCCCACAGTATGAGGACGACCATCATTGTCGGCAATCCAAGCAGTGTTAATCAATGAAGAATCTAATTGGCCATCTGGACGTTCGTAGTAATACCATTGCTGAAAACCACAGATGTCATCTGTATGGCGGTCTGTTTCAGAACGGTGCCCAATGTCAGCATCAATGTACAAACCAATAAAGAGATTCTTCAGGTAGTTACCGGCAATATTTTCTACTTCCCAGTCAACAATGATGAAATTCTGGGCGTAGTTATATGTCCAGGCATAGGATTTCTGAGTAATCTTGATACCAAGTGGATTATGAGGTCCATCAATCGGGTCATCATCGACATAAAAGGATTCTGTCAAAGTATCTGCATACGAACAGACCAAATCTTGTTCAGAAATTGCAGAATCTCTGTATGAACCGATGAAGTTTCCAAGACAGTCATAATCTAGTGGAAGTGTTGTGCGTTCGATTATGCCATTTTGCTGCGAGAAAGTAGCACCTTCCCCGGGAAAGAATTCCTGATTCCTGGAAAGCCAGCCATCAGTACCAACTGACACTCTGGGATACTCATAGCCCTCAGCACGAATTAGTGCACCAAGCCACAAAGCGCCCATGAACAGATATTGATTTCCTGACCCACCAGGATACTCACACTGTGGAGCCCATTCTCCAGGACGACATGGATCATCAAGTGCGTCGCTTATATTTTGCCCATTATTTCCGAAGTACCCGTAGTTCGTCATGTTGATCCAAATATTGGACCGTCTGTGAACACGGTTGTATTTGTTTATCCCGGATACGTCAGTGCGCACGGGTCCCTTTTCCTTTGCCGCAGCATCAATGCTCGGTTCAGAAAAGGCAGCCACTGCATTTCCCGGAATGATGATTTGATAAAGCAGTGCAAGCAAAACAAGCAAGCCAATACCAAACCGGAAATATTTTTGCCGTGCGAAGAGCCCTTCGTTCACAATAAACCTTCTATGCTAAGGGTTTCGTCAGATAACGAATCCCGCCCCAGAAACTTAAAAATCGAACTAATCGAACTAAGAAATGTTACTGATCCGACTGAGGACCACCATAGGCACCGATGTCCGACCGAGTATCATCTGTGTTAAAAATAGTCGGATCACCGGCATTTAGACAAGGTGAACCAGCTTTCAGATGTAAATCCTGACCGTCAGAATTTACAAACATTGGGTCAAGTTCCAGGTTGGTGCCCGCAACCAGGATTGTTACTCCTGATATTGAAATTGAGCCGCCAACGTGCTCGTTAAAGCAATTGTACTCAATTGTCGGCTGGGATGTCATGACGGCATAAATTCCATAGCCACCACGAGTAACATCGCCGTTGCCGTAAAATATATTATTTCGGATTTGCGGTGAAGAGTTGTTGGAACAAAATATTCCAAAGTAGCCGTTCTCAACAAATGTATTGTTCACAATCTCTGCGCTTGAGAGATTTTCTAGACGTATTCCATTGACAGAATTGCTGGATATTACGCTGTTGTAAACCTTAGGTCTTGATGATTCTCTGGCATAAATTCCATAGCCAGAGCCACCAATAATTTCACACCTTTGAATGAGCGGTGATGAATTATATTGACAAAGAATCGAAGCAACAGCATTGTTTTCAAATCGACTATCAACAATCGTTGGCGCGGCATAATTATCGCAAAGTATGCCTACTGAATCACAGTAAGATATTTGACAATGATCCACAAGAACATCGCGCTGGCTTATCGATAAACCCCACCGAGCATGAGAAA
>CAZAGU010000031.1:0-27180 GCA_964484805.1 uncultured bacterium | reverse complement strand
ATTCAGCTTCAAGGCGGCTTCCAAACGTTGCCTCTCGTCGTGTTTGTCGTAACGTAAAATCATCTAAATAGCTTCAAAGTACTTTTTCATTTTCAATGCCATCAACTTACGCCTGACATTTAAGAAGGACTCGAAATTCTCCCAATTATATTCTACGATATCATCAGGAATACAATGTGATTCCAAGTTTGAGCGTAATTCAATCAAATCTGTAATGTTGCCATGAGCTTTGATGTTTTTCGCGCAAGCATCAAACATTTCTTTTGCAATACATCGATACTAGAAATTTCAAACACGTCGGACTCAACCATCTGTGTGATGAGTACATCTGAGAAAAGCACGGCATCAAACACGAGAGCAATCTGGAATATGGCAAGACTGCGCCAGCAGGCATGAGCCTGTCCGAGAACCTGATGTTTTGGGTCATAGATGACAATTGGCGGGCAATCGGCGTGAGTGGTGAGCAGCAGAACGCCCGGATCATTGGTGACCATGCCATCCATGCCTTGAAGCCAGTCTCTGGCAAATGCGCCGCGTCCGCGGTGCTCTTTGGTGACGATTTTTACGCCGTTGCTGTGGATGAGTTCAGCCGTGACAATGTCTTCCAGTGGCAGATTTAATTGGCTCAGGAAGGCTCTCTGGTTGCGGGTGACCTTAGCCGGGTCAGCACGTTTGAACGACATTTGACCATCCGTTTTCTGTGAGAAAGCAAAGCGGATTTGATTTGACCATGCCGGCGTAAAGTGTTGTGTCGTCATATCTTATGTTCTCACGAGAATTTAAGACTTGCTTTTTGCTGAAGTATGGTAAATTTTTACCAAGAGAATCGAGCGGATGGGTATTTACTCTGTGATAAAGTGGAACATTCCCATCCGTTTCATTACATTACGGTCTCATGTTAAACAGACGATTTTTCACAAAGTTCCTCTTGTCGGTGATCGCCTTGTTCTGGCTGAGTTCATGTGGCGATCTCACCGGAAGCGGTGATCGCATTTCTGTTGGAATATACAACGGAACAGGGGCATGGCAACAGTCTGTGACGGCAATTTCCAGACTTGTCGAGTTTGTTGGGCTTGAATATGAAGTCTTCAACGAAAACGAGCTCTTTGCCGAAGGCGTGGAAAGATTCAACACGGTCATTATTCCCGGTGGTGATCCGCGCCTGATGACTTCGAGCATCGGCGAAATCGGACGGAACAAGCTCAAATCGTTTGTTCTTCATGGGGGTGGATACATCGGACTTGGCGCTGGCGCTGCGATTGCCGATGCAGATTCAGGGCAATGGCAGGGGATTGGGCTTTTTCGCGGCGATGCGAACTGGCCTGTTGACCGGATCGCGCCGTATCCGATGAGCGCAATGACTGATCTGCAGATAGCATCTTATTTGCATCCGATTACCTTGGAAAGTGCAGATCGTTATTTAACAATGAACCGCTGGGGTCCTGAGTTTCTGCCGTGGGACTACAATTCTGTTGATGTCCTGTATAACTACGTTGTTACCAACACTCCGGCAGTGATTGCTTTCGGCTACGGCGCTGGAAAAGTCGTTCTTTCGGGTTGCCAGCTTGAGATGGAAGAAGACAGCGATCGCGATGGAGTTTATACAGGTGATCTTCACGATCCTGATTCAGAATGGGATCTGATTGAACAGTTTCTTCACTTCGTTCTGGAAGAATTCTGAGGAATATCATGCAATTCAGATATGTTACCGAAGAAAAAAAAACGGATCCGCCAAAGAGACAACCTGAGCAGTCAGGCGCAACACAAGATGTAAAATCTCTGCGGGTTGGGCACACTAGCTCGGAAATGTACATCAGTTTCGGTGAGACCTCCGTTATTCTGACTCCGAGCACCGCGAAAAATCTGGCGGAGAACCTGCACCAGCAGATTGAAGCATTTGAGGCTGAGCATGGGAAAATCAAGCTTCCAGCCAAGCCGACAAAGCGGAAGGAATCCACTGCAACCCGAGTTGCGAAGTCTCTGTTCAAGTCGAAAAAATTAGGGCCTAAGCTACTGTCGATAAATACGAAAAAGCGGAAACACCTTCCCTTTGGGGGAAATGGGGAAAAGTAGTAAGTTTCCGAAAAGGAGAATTCAATGCCCAATATCCTAAGCATGTTTGCCAAGTCACCTTTTGAACCGCTCTATGAGCACCGTGTGTTAATTCAGAAATGTGTTGACCTTGTTAAACCACTTTTTGAGGCTTTATTTAACAAGGACACAGAGAAATTTATCAAAATTTCTGCTGAGATAGATAAGGCAGAGTCTGACGCGGATGACATCAAAATCGAGATACGAAATAGCCTGCCCAAAGGAGTATTTCTTCCGGTTCATCGTGAAGATTTATTACGCTATCTGAAAATTCAGGATAATGTTGCTGATTGCGTTGAGGATATAACAGTGCTTCTGCATATGAAGCCATTAGCTGCGCCAGATACGTTTCAGGTGGAAGTACTGAAGTACATCGACAGTGTTCTGGAAACATGCAGTTTGGCAGAGAGAGCGTCGAAGCAATTGAGAACAATTGTGCCATCAGGATTTAAAGGTCAGGAAGTTCAGATTATTCTTGATCTCGCAAATCAACTTGAGACCGCAGAACATGAAACAGACAAGGAAGGACACGATCTGGCGAAATGTCTGTTTGAACATGAAGATCAGATGAAAGCCTCAGACCTGATACTCTGGTTTCGCATACTTGATTTGATCGGCAACCTCGCTGATTATTCAAATAAAACCGGAGAGTGGTTGCGAACGATGTTAATTAGATAGGTTTATTCCACTGTGGATTTTCCAATATATTTGCTTTACATAGCGATTGCAGTTAGTTTTTACGCTTCCTTCATGGGGGGCGCGAATGATTTTGCCAATGCATTCGGCACTTCAGTCGGATCAAAAGCGATTACAATCAAACAAGCCGTTCTCATCGCGATTGTGGCGGAGTTGCTTGGTGCTGTGTTAGTTGGTGGTCATGTGACGAATACAATCCGTAAAGGGATTGTTGACCCGATGAATTTCCAAGCTGACCCAATGATTTTGGTTTTTGGTTTGCTGGCGGCGGTATTGGGTTCGGGAATATTTCTTCAGTTCGTCACGCATTTTGGCTTGCCTGTTTCGACCACCCATGCAATTGTCGGTGGGTTAGTTGGGTTCGGGCTCATTACTCAGGGAATCCACGGCATTCATTGGTCAACTGTTGGCAACATTGCTATGAGTTGGGTCATATCACCGATTGGCGGTGGTATTTTAGCTTTTGCGATGTTTAAGATCATCCAGTCAACTGTTCTTCAGGTTGATAACCCGGTGACTTCGGCACGGAAAATTGTGCCGATTTTCGTGGGTTTGACTCTGATGGTCATTGCACTTTCCGTTGTTTATAAAGGTTTGAAGAACCTGCATTTGGATATGCCGATTTCAAAAGCCGTTATTATTGCGGGAGTTATTGGAATTATTGGCGCTCTGTTGTCCAGATTTTTACTTAGAAATGTCACCGGAGGTGAACGCCGAATTCAGCTTGTTAAGGTTGAAGCCAGCTTCAAATATCTGCAAATTATTACTGCTGGCTATGTGGCTTTTGCGCACGGCTCAAATGATGTGGCAAACAGTATTGGGCCTTTGGCGGGAATCTATACAATTTTCAAACATGGGCTTGTTGGTTTGCAATCAGAAGTGCCCGTCTGGATTCTATTGCTTGGTGGTGTTGGTATCATTTTAGGATTGGCTGTGTTTGGGCATCGCGTGATAGAGACTGTTGGGACAAAAATAACCCACATCACACCGTCGCGTGGGTTTGCCGCTGAGTTTTCCGCAGCGACAATTGTTCTAACATTTTCTAAACTTGGAATGCCAGTCTCCACAACTCATACTTTAGTTGGGGCGGTCGTTGGAGTGGGATTGGCGAGGGGACTTGGTGCCCTTGATCTTCGCGTTGTCAGCAAAATTGTTTCAAGCTGGTTCATCACCATTCCATTGGCGGCGATAACGACGGCTGTAATTTTCTTGTTACTCAGAGCGATATTCACCTAAAACCAGAATTGAGGAGGAAAAATGTCAGGAATGTCATCTATGCTTACACATGATGAATATCTGGGGTTAGCAGAGTTCTATACCAGCAAGGTCTGGGAGTTTTTTTTTAAGGATAGTCTCTCTGTTTCGGAAAAAGATATGATCTTGAATCTTGCCCATGGCGCTGCCCTGATTTATTCGGAACATGGCGAGAATCTGGACAATGTCCGCTCTATGTGGATGTTGTCTCGAGTTTATTCTATTAGTGGCTGGGGTGAGATTGCGTTGCATTTTGCGCAGAAAGGATTGACGCTGTGCGATGAGCACGAACTTGGCGCTTTCCCCAGAGCATTTGCACATGAGAGCGCTGCTCGCGCCTGTGCTTTGATAGGCGATAAAGATAATTGTCGTTTGCACCTGAAAAAAGCTGGCGATTACGGGAATGAAGTCACCGGAGAAATGGAGAAACAATCTTTGATGGAAGATCTGGAGGAGATTTCTAAGATGATTAGTGAATAACTTCAGAATGAGAGAAATACATGGCGCTACATTGATTTACTGAAGTAACTTATTAAGCAGGTAAAATTCCGACCAAAAACCGGTAAATGAATTGGAGGAAGCATGAACTCACACGAAGATTTCATAAAATACTGCCAGGGACTTGGCGAGAGTCGAGTGAAGTCCATTAGCGGTATTAATTCTCCTGAGGAATGGGCAGAAAAATGGCTGAATTCGGTGCATGAATTCCCGTTTGATTTCGCCGAGTGTTGGAATATGACCGTTGAGTATGTTGTTGATAATTTTGAAGCTGAACTTGGCTTCTATATAGATATTCTTGGTTTTTCAATCAATGCCCTCGATTCCGCCTACGCCATGGTAACGGGTCCCAACGACGACTTTCACGTTAGCTTTGTCCCACGCGCCCCGGGTATGTCTTCAACTCCGCCAGAAGCTCTCAAGATCGAATTCATGGTAAAAAACATCATGACACTAGTCAAAGAATTAAAAGCGCGCGGCATTGAATTTGAATCTGAACCAGGACCTTATGGCGGTTCTGACTCAAGTTTCTATACAGGTGTTTACCGCACACCACACGGAATCAGAATTTCGCTGTGGTCTATCATAGAAAAATAATGCCTGTTTCCTGAATGATCAAAAGGAGATTACATGGCTTTCCGTAAGATATTTTTATCTCTGCTTGTTTTGACATTTCTCACTTCTCCCACTATTGCTGCCCTGAGGATCGGGGTCAACAACTACGGGATTTCTCTCGGTAACACTAAAACCTATACCGGTGTCAGGCTAAACTTGCGCGATCACGATGTTAAACGCGTGATTGGCTTGAATGCCACACTCTGGGTACCTGACGAAAACTCCAACGCTGTTTACCGCGGTATGTCGCTCGGTTTGCTCGCCACCAGTAGCAAAAGCAACAACGGTGTGGTTCTTGGAGGCATTGCAGTTGAATCTGAACGAATTTATGGTGTCTCGGCTGCATTAATTGGTGTGGCTTCAGAGAAAAACATTGGCATCAGCCTGGCAGGGATTGGCGTAGCATATCAATCAATGACTGGCGCAAGCATCTGCGGAATTGGAATTGCGAGTGATTCCTTTCGTGGGATAGCTGTTTCGGGGATCGGTTGCGCGGTTGATACTTTCACAGGCATAGCATTCAGCGGTATCGGCTTTGCTTCAGAAAAATTCACGGGGATAGGCATCAGTGGAATCGGTTTAGCATCTGAATCAATTGATGGCATAGCGCTGAGTGGAATTGGTGTGGCTTGCGATGATGCCAAGGGCTTGATTGCCGGCTCAAGTATTAGTGCTGAGCGATTCTCCGGCATTGCGCTCTCGGTTTTCTGGCTTGACTCGGAGACCTTTAAAGGTATTGGAACAGGAATGGTCTGCCGGAACCGGGAAAGCTCCACAGGCTTGACCATAGGCATCTTCAACTCCACACCGAAGCTCACTGGCATTCAGATTGGTCTGTTGAATCATGCCGGTAATAATTCAATATTATTTCGCTATTTACCCGGTTTGAATTTGCATTTTTAGTGAGAGCAGCACTTAAGGATTGAACCAACATAAGAGAAATTCAGAGCAGAAAAGCGATGGAGTTATGGGATTGACTTGCAGATGGTCAATGACGGTTGTTGGATCATGCTTTCTTACGATTAGCCTCTGAAGTTCTATAAATTGATGTTAAATGGTTTATTTCTAAAGGAAATATAAGGACTGACTGCAGTTCAAACACTTGACTTTAGTAAATATGTGGAGTAATTTTACTAATTGGATGCTTAGGTAAGAAAAGTTTGCTAGGAATCCTTCGGACTAAATTTAATGTTCATCAGCCAGGTAACAATCATGCCATTTCTTCTCGTTCTTCTCCTGGTAGCATTTACTGCTCCCTTTGCTCATTCAGAAGTGATAAATGTTCCAGATGATTTTCAGACAATTCAAGCAGCGATTGACAATTCCGAAAATGGAGATGTTGTTCTTGTTGCAGAGGGCACATACAATGAATCAATTGAGTTCAATGGAAGAAACATTGTTGTTGGTAGTCAATTTATCAATGATGATGATGAAGACCACATTACTGAGACAATCATTGACGGAACAGATTTAGACAATCGCTGTGTTACTTTTGAGAATGGTGAAACAGAAGACGCAGTACTGATTGGATTTACGATAACCAATGGCGAAGCTGATTATGGCGCTGGAATATACATCAGAGAATGTACGCCAACCTTATCAAACCTGATGATTGTTGATAACGTGGCTCTCCGCCACGGTGGTGGAATTTACTGCACACAGAATGGTAACCCTACCATCTCCAATGTTCAGATTCTTAACAACTCTGCCTCCCACCCTGACGAAGATATGGGCTATGGCGCAGGGCTTGATTGCCGGGATGCCAGCCCAATACTTATCAATTCTGTCATAGCTTATAATGATGCAGAGCGTTATGGCGGCGGCATTTATTGTACAGGTGGTGGTGAACCGGTCTTTGATCATGTGACAATCTTTGGCAATGAAGCAGGTGTTGAGCGAGGAGGAATTCACTTCCGCGAAGGCGCTGTTCCGATCATGGTCAGCTCAATTCATTTTGGAAATAATCCACCGGACATTTCAGAAGGCATGGATGCTTCATACTCGGATTTTGAAGAAGGCTATGACGGAGATGGCAATATTAATGCAAACCCCTTGCTGGCTGACCCAGACAACTACGACTTTCATCTGATCGAAAACAGCCCATGCATTGACGCGGGAAATCCTGATGACGACCCTGACCCTGATGAGACCCGAAGTGATATGGGAGCATTTTACTATCACCAACATGCTCGGATTGACATTATTCCTGCGGCGTTAGATTTTGGAGAGCTTAACCTTGGGCTGGAAGCTGAATTGACTTTGCTCATTCGCAATCGTGGCGCAGTTGACTTGAGCGTCGAGCAAATGCTGATTGTTCCTGAAGATGCGCCTTTCACCATTTCTGCAGGCGATGGGCAGTTTATCCTTGCCGATGGTGAAGAGCACGAAGTCACAATAATGTTTCGGCCAGACGATGAAGATGTCGCTGACGCAAGCCTCAGAATTTTCAGCAATGACCCGGACGATCCGCAGTTAGATGTTCCTCTGACTGGGAGAGGTTTGCCGCCAGTGCCGAATATAAATGTCCAGCCAGATTTCATCGTTTTTGATTTTCAGGTATTACAGCAATTTGTCATGGAATTTATCCAAATCAGCAACACCGGTGAGATTCCTCTTATAATCTCAGATTTGATCATCGAGGGCGATGAATTGGTGATTGAAGATGGCGACGGTATTTTTTACGCTGAAATCTTTGAAGGCGATGACGAGCTTGAACCCGGTGAGGAAGCCGTGGTAGCAGTTATCTTTTCTCCCTCTCGCGATGTTGAATACTCCGCAGTTCTGCAGATTCATTCCAATGATCCCGATGAGGGTATTGTTGAAGTGCGTTTGACAGGAGAAGGCATGTTACCGCCAATGCAGTTTGATCCTGCGAACCGAACTGGAGTCAATCACTCAGTGATGATTACGGATGTCATCCTTGATGAGGAAGAGCTGGATTATGGCTCACAGATCGCTGTTTTCTCGCCACGCGGAATCTGTTGTGGCGCTGATTTGTGGCTGAATCATCAATTAGGTTTGGCGGCGTGGGGCGATAACGAGATCACCGAAGAAATTGATGGTTTCGAGGATGGCGATGAAATGACATTTGTCATCTGGGATGTAATTGACCAGGAGGAATACCCCTGCCAGATGAACATTGTTCAGGGTGATGAAATCTATCAGTCCAATGGCGTAACGGTTCTTGAGCTTGCGGGATTGCGCGATGGTGACATTCCAGATCGTTTTATCATGACTCTGACGCCGAACTGGAATATGGTTTCCGCGCCCATTATCGTTGAGGATGATGATGTCATTGGCATTTGGGGTGGTTTGGGACGTGATGGCAATCTGGAAATACTTAAGGATTTCACTGGTCGTTTTTACAATCCTGAGTTTGACTTCTGCAATATTCCTCGCTGGGATTTCTGCCAAGGCTATCAGGCAAAAATGGATGAAGCCGCTGAGTTGGAGTTTGTTGGTGAAGAGGTTGCTGACGACCATCCTGTCCCTTTGCGTGCTGGTTGGAGCATTATCGCGTATTTTCCCAGAGCTGAAACCGATGCCATCACAGCATTCGAGAATATCGTTGACAATTTGACCATCGCCAAAGATGCCTTTGGGAACTTCTATCTTCCTGAGTTTGAATTTACCAACATGCGTCCCTTGGTTCGGGGACAAGGCTACCAAGTGAGAGTGGAAGAAGCTGGCGAGCTGATATGGAATACAGGCGATAATCGGTTGCAGGCAGTTTTCGAAGAAGTAAAGCACACCGAGCATTATACGGTGGTAGCGCCAACTGGCAACAACATGAGCCTGCTGATTAACAGCGGCATTGACATGCCCGACAATGCCGAGTTAGCCGCTTACACTGCAAGTGGACTGCTGGCAGGCACAGCGAGACTCAATGGTGAGGCGCCTTGGGGCTTGGCTGTGTGGGGCGATGACCCGACCACCGAGAACATCGACGGCGCTGAAAACGATAGTCAGATTTCCTTGAAGCTTTGGATTGATGGCGCTGAATATTATCTCAGCCCGAACTGGCTGGTGGGTGATGGCGCTTACGATGCAGATAGCTATGGTATGCTGGAGATTCAGGCAGGCGATTTGATTCCCGATCAATTTGCTTTGTTCAGTCCCTATCCGAATCCGTTCAATAATACTGTAAAAATCGCCTTCAGTTTGCCGGAGGTCACTCCTGTGTCGCTGACAATTCACGATCTTCTAGGTAGGGAAGTGAGTCGTCAGAGCCTGAACGACCTGACAGCGGGCATTCATCAGTTTAGCTGGAATGCCGCCGGAATGCCAAGTGGCGTGTACATTTTCCGTGTGAATGCACTTGGCAAAACCCTATCCGTGAAAGCAGCGCTTATTCAGTAGTCAGATTAGCCTTGTGTAAGCCCTGTGTAGTGTTGTATATTTAAAGGCACATTCAAAATTGTACGAAACAATATGAGTGCGGAGCAATCTGCACTCATTGTTCAAGTGAAATACATTCGTCTCATGCCGGAGCAATAATGCCGACAAGTTGTTTATCCCGTTTTTTCAGTGCAATGTTCATCGTGCTGATTGCCATCTCCGCAGTTTATGCACAACCCAATCGAGACGCTTACGATTTTTTTGAAACAGAATACCAGTGGATTGAGATTGAAGATGTTGGTATTCCTCTTGATGGGCTCCGTGATAACGAATTCATGGGCACATTCCCGATAGGCTATCCTTTTCCCTTCTATGGTGAAATTTATGAGCATATTTGGGTTAGCTCAAATGGCTTCATAGGTTTCGGTCCCACCATCGAATACGCGAGCTTTGACAACCAAGAGCTCCCGAACGAAGACACGCCCAATAATATTATCGCTGCCTACTGGACAGATTTGAACCCCGGCGCAGTATGGGCGGATGGCTTGGTGCTTGTTGGCGAGCGCGACGGCCTATGCGTGATTCAGTTTGACGGTGTTGGCGAGCATAATCCTGAAGGCAGATCTCCAGATAACACGATTTCCATGCAGATTATCCTTGAGCCTGATGGCGATATTATTCTACAGTATCGCGACATCGGGCGGAACTTTGACATTGAGCATGGCACAATTGGCGTTGACGGCTCCGAAGGCATGCAAGGCACAACCCTCAGGCACAACGGCGAGGGTGTGGAACTTGCTGCTGGTTCGGCGTTTTTGCTATCTGAACACGGTCCTGGCGATTTCTTGATCTGGGATGGCGCATCTGTGTCACCATCTGGTGACGCTCAGGAACAGGCTTTGCGTTCACTGGGGCATGATGTCGCTCACTTGCGGTTAACCGCAGGACAGCAACTCCCAGATGCCGATGCACTTGGCGAATACGAAGCTGTTTTTGTCAATCTCGGCAATTATGGCGTAGATGGACGAGACGCGCATGTGCTGACAGACGCAGAGGGGCGAATCCTTGCTGATTATCTGGCGGCAGGTAATGCAGTCTATATGGAAGGCGGCGACACGTGGAGCCGCGATCCTGCCAGAGCGGTTCATCCATTTTTCCACATCGAGGGCATCAACGATGGTGGCCAGCTTGACCCGCCGGTGTTCGGCGTTGCTGGAACCCTTGGTCAAGGCTTGGATTTTGAAGATTATCAGGCTGAAAATAATGAGTTCGTTGATTATTTAGAAATTTTAGACGGCGCTGAAGTCTGCTTCACTTTTGAACATGATGGCGATCCCTACAACGGCATGATTTCCTTCCGTGGTGAAGACTATCGCACGGTCGGCTGTTCGTTTGAGTTTGGCGGTCTGGTTGATGGCAATGACGGAACTCAAGAAGAACTGATGATAAACATCATTGATTTCTTCCGTTCACCTCCTCCAGAATTTCCGCCGCCACTGAACCTGCGCGCCAGCGTGGGCGATGGCGAAGTAACCTTAACTTGGGATCATCCTCGACGCGCTCAACGTCTGATGAACGTCGAAATTCTAGATATGCGTCGGGAGATAGCTCGACTCAGTCAGCCACGCGATGGCGAAAAACCGTCAGGACGTGACCGGGCGCGGGTTCGGGAATTAACCAACCGAATCGCTGAGCTTGAAGCTATCGAACTCCCTGAACCACAGCGTGATGACTTACTGGGCTTTAACATCTATGTTGATGCCGAGCTGTACGATATGACCAACGCTCACGAATACACAGTGTTTGATCTTGAGAATAATCAACAATATACCTTCACCGTTTCAGCGCTTTACGTGAATCCCGATGGTGAATCTGAGTCTGTTGAACCGATTCAAGCCACGCCAACTGGCTCGGTGACCGTTGGCTGGTCGGAAGGCTTTGAACAATTTAACGGTGGGTTGAATTCTTCACCAGTTATTGATGGCTGGGAGTGGGGTAGACCAGCAATGGGTGCTGCCAACGGTGAGAACGCTTGGGGAACAAATCTGCTTGATCCTTATGTTGAAGGCGCAGATATTTATCTGTACCTTCCACCGATTGACCTCGAAGCGTTTGATCCTGAGCAAGATCGCGTTCAGTTTAGCTTCAATCATTTCATGGATGCTGAAGATCTATGGGATGGCGGCAATGTCCAGGTCTCGCTTGACAATGGTGAACGTTGGGATGTTCTGATTCCGGTGGATGGCTATCCGGCTGCTGATATTTTCGCTTTGAATGTTGAGCCGGGCTTCACCGGAACGATGGAAGACTGGGAAAATGTCAGGATTGACCTGAGTCCGTTTGCTGGCGAAACAGCGTTGCTCAGATTCCGATTTGCCTCTGATGAGAGCAATTTCCGCCGCTACATGGGTTGGTATGTTGACGATATGCTCCTCGAACAGCCTGTAACCGGATCCCTAAGAATCAGTGTGCTGGATGACATTTCCGAAGAGCCTATTGGCGATGCACTGGTTACTCTGGTGGGATTTGGCGAGGGCTTAACATTCCCCGAAGGACACAATCAATATGGGCAGATACGCTTCCTAGATGTTCCCATTGGGGATTATCAAGTAACTGCCAGCAAGCCTGGCTTTATTGATGATGGACTTGACGTTAGCATAATCGAAGGCAATGAGACCTTTGAAGAAATTTTTCTCGTTCGCTGGGACAGCGAACTTGAGGTCGCTCCAGATGAATTGATTGATGAAGATATTGCCTATGGCGAACAGGTAGATTATCAGGTTACCCTTGCCAACACAGGAACATCAGCGACGAATTTCAGCATTTACACAGACTTCTTTGTTGGGTTAGGTCAAAATTTCAACGTCGAAGAATCTGGAATTCTTGATAACCCGCCCAATCGCGACGAACCATGGGAACTAATCCGAACCTATGACCTGACTGCGGAAACCGGCGAACAATTTTTCCTTGGCGCAAACTTCATCCGCGATGAAGAGCCAATGACCTACAAGTTGATTGCCGGAGCTGGTGATTTCCAGAGCGGGGACTGCCGATTCTATACTTTCAACCGCGATGGATCTTTTGAACGATATTATGCTCAGAATGACTTCCGCATAGTTGATTGGGGATTGCGGGATTTAACATACAATCCTGTTGAGGATCGACTCTACGGCTCCAATAGTAATCGCATTTTCCGCATGAATCCTCAGACTGGTGGTCAGGCAGGTAGCTTTACAGGCGCTCCGTTGGAAGTAAACCGCGCTATTGCCTATATCCCGGAGGAAGATGCTTTCTGGGTTGGCGATTGGGATGATACCTGGTACAAAGTTGACGATGTCGGCAATATCCTTGACCAGAATTCTAACCACGGCTTGACTGGTGTTACTGGCATGGCATGGAATCCATCTGACCCCGATGGTGCTTATCTCTATGTTCATTGTCAGGAATCAGAGAACGGTGGAGCGGCGCTCTATCGATATAATCCCGCGACTCGGGAAATCGTTCGCCAACTTGTCACCGCTGAAGAAAATGAAGGCTATGCTGGCGGTGCCTTTGTAACCTACCTGTATGATACACACAGCTATGTGCTGGGGGTTGTCATTCAGGGTCATGGTGACTCTGGCGATGCTGTTAAGCTATATAATCTTTTCCCTCGCGAAACATGGATTAGTGTGTCGCCTGTCAGCGGTGAGCTTGAAGCCGAGAGCCAGATTGATCTGACTGTCACTTTCAATGCTGAATCCGCATACGATACCAGCATGAGCGCGGTGCTTTGGGTGGTCGATGAACTTGCGCAAACGTCATCTCCAATTCTTTGTGAAGTATTGGTGCAGGGTGGCGGCGCTGGATTGGCTGGGCAAATTGTTCTTGATGGTGGTGAGGGGAATATCAGAAACGCCTATATCACCCTCAATGGACAGGGCAGAATTCGCCCCGATGCTGAAGGCTTGTTTGAATATCCACGACTAGCTCCGGGAATCTATCAGATTCAGGTGTCGCTGAATGGCTATGACCTGTTCGAGAGCGATCCCTATGACCTTCAACCAGACAGTCGGGAAGAGGTTGAAATCCATCTTTCTCCCTTGCAGATGGGAACCATCGCGGGCAATGTTGTTTCTGTCTATGTGGACGATCAGGAGCAACCGATTCCACTTGAAGGTGTTGAAATCAGCATTTTGAATGCTGAGGGAGAGACTGAACTTACTTCGACGGACGTTGACGGAAATTTTGAACAGGAACTGCTCATTGGAGAATATACGGTCAGTGCTTTCTTGGCTGACTGGGGACGTCAGGTCGTAAATAATGTTGAAGTGTTAAATGGTGAGATCACGGATGTCAACTTTGTCCTTGATGATCGCTTTGGCATTGAGGCAATGCGTGTCAATGGGAATTACGATGACCATATTGAACTGATGTGGCTCCCACCGGGTTCTGGCGGTGAAGATGAAGTCTTCAAACACCACGATGGAATACTTGCAAACGGGGTTTATCTACAGACGGAGGAAGATATTCTCGCGGTGCGTTTCGAACCCGAAGGTGTTTATGATGTCCTTCAGATGATAACCTATACGATTCACGAGGACGATCCCATCGGTAATGGCGACGGCTGGCCAGATTACTATACAGACAACATCATTTTGTACATTTTCACTGAAGACCCGGAAACGGGGTTGCCCGGTGAACTGATCTATCAGCGAACACTCACCGATCGGCTTCGCAACAATGATGTTGGCTACGATACGCTGATGGTAATAAATAATCAGGCGCGATTCATGGAAGGGGCATTTTATCTTGGCTGGAGCCAGGATCCTGACGAGCGCCATTATGACGCTGTTGGGCTGGATGCCGAGCGAAATGCGCCTTGCTATGCACGCTTTGACAATGGCTGGCGGCAATATAACCAAATGCCCGGCGACCTTATGATGGAAGCTGTGGTCTGGAATCATGTGAGCCAGCAGGTCGAGAGGCTAGGTAACGCTCAGCGCGAAGTGCGTCAGGTTGTCGCGGAAGTGTCTGATGAAATTATGGCAGATGTCCATCTGGCAAATCTGCCCATTACCCCGATCAGAATACCCGATCCGCCTTACAATTGGAAGGCGATCTATGGCATGATGATCCCGCCAAACCGTGATCTGCGTCTGGGATTTCAGGTATTTATTGACGGTGATCCCGCGTTTGAGGATATGCTCGAAAATGGTGTTTACAGTTGGAGTCACCAAGTAGATTCAGAAAACGAGGATCATGAGTACACTTATACCGTGAACTCATTCTACCTCGACGAAGATGAACCGTTGCCCGGTGTTGAGGTCGTCGGACGCGCCAATAATTCACCGGAATCCGTTCTGAATTTTAATGCTATACCTGACGGACTGGAGTTCACTGTTACGTGGCAACCACCACTCTTCAATGAAGATGAATCATGGTGCGAAGATTATGCTGGCGTGGATATTTATCTGAATGGTGAGCTTGGTACGCACATTGATGATCCCGACATTGATTCTTGGACAAGCGCAATTCCTGAAGGCGGAGACGGCTGGTATGAAATCAGCGTTGTAGCCTTCGATGAAGTGCCAAACTACTCGATCGCAGTCAGCGGATTATACCCGTTGGGTGTGGCTGAGGTGCATAGTTTCGAGAGTAACTTCGATCGCAGTTTTGTCGCGGATCCTCCGGCTACTGGCTGGAGAAGGTCAACGCAGATTAATCACGGTCCCGGATCTGCTCACACCGGCGCTGCTGCCTGGGCGACTGCGCCTTCAGTTGGGAATTACGAGAATAACGCCGAGTGGTTGATAACAACCAATTATGAGTATTTTGTTGAAGCTGAAACTGCCCAGCTCGAATTCTATCATTTCATCGAGGCTGAGAATGGAAAAGATGGCGGGCAGGTGCAAATCAGCGTCAATGATGGAGATTGGGAAGTCATAGAGCCGGTTGACGGCTATCCAGATCAAACTGTTTTCGCACTGGATAACACTCCAGGATTCACGGGTTTAACGCCGGGTTGGGTTTTAACAAGCTTTGACTTATCACCTTATACAGGCAACCGCACCAAATTCCGCTGGGTATTTTCCAGCGATAATTCAATACGAAACTATGCCGGCTGGTATATTGATGACCTTGTTTTCTGGGGTTGCAGAATGCCGGAATACGGCACAGTTCAAGGAATTGTTGTCAATCAATTTGGCGAGGCAGTCAATACTGTCAATGTTTCCGATGGGATTGCTACGGTCAGGACAAACGTTCGAGGTGAGTATATCCTCCCCGATGTGCTTCCCGGCGAGAATACGATTACCTTCACCAAAGCAGGTTATGCCACGGTTTCATTGAACCGGGATTATGAGCCTGATTTCGCTGCCGATGAGCAGGTTGTGCTTGCTCGTGTGCAATTAGTCGCTGATCCTGTCGAGTATGATTTTCAGCTTAATAATCAGGACAGATTCTCGACCAGCATTCATTTGCAAAACACGACTCCGGTTGAAGTTCCCTACAACATCCGGCTAGTTTCAGACCCGGTCGGTTTGAACTGGCAGGGTGACCTACAAAACGCGCAGTTTGGCGACATCTCAGATGCAACGCCGCACCGAGATGATCCTTGGGATGTGCATTTCGACTATGATCTCACCGAGATCACTGGCAGACACCGGATTATGGGCGTGGAATATGCCGACGATCAGTTCTATGTGGTTTCAGCAGACAGGCAATTTGGCGCCGCAATTTCCGTCATTGACTGGGAAGGTCGCGTTCGTCGCACCTATAACCAACCCGTTGATGTACTTGGTTGGGGCTTGCGTGATCTCGCCTTTGATGGTGAGACGCTGTACGGCTCGCAGAATCGCCGAATTTATGGCTTTGATCTTGCTGGACGCGCTGTCTCAGAGCAGGCTGGCGCGCCAATCACAGTAAACCGAGCCCTGGCTTTCGACGCATCCAGCAACTCCTTCTGGACTGCCGAATGGGATAGCCCCTGGTATCTGGTAGATCGAGGTGGGAATGTCATTAGCGCCTGGGCTGAGCACGGACTTACCGGTGTTTATGGATTTGCGGTCTATGATGCAGACCCGGACGGGATGTTCCTTTATGTTCTGAATCTGGAGGATGAAAACACAACCGGAATTTATCGAGCTAACCCGATTGATGGCGAAATCGAGCCAGTTGCCGAGTTTGAAGGCGCTCCCACCGGCTGTTTCGTTACTGGCGCTTGGGATGCAGACTTCTGGTTGCTCGGCGCTGTTATCGGTGATGTGAACGGTTCGCAACACCTTGTCGGCTTGGAACTTGGCAGGCGTGAAGGATGGATCAACATTGATCCTGTGTCCGGTGTTCTTCAACCCAACGAAATCGAGGAGCTGACGCTTTCAGTGGACATCCCTGAAAATGCCGCGCGTAATGATCGCTTTACCGGTTCGATAAACATCCATTCTTTCAATGATATTGTTACAGAAATATCATTTACCGCCAGAATAATTGATGGATTTGAGTACTTTGACGATCCGCCTGATGGGCAGGATTTTCATAGGATAACCATAGAATCTGCTACACTTGAGGATTTGGATCTATCTATTGCCAGCGAGATCGCGGTGTTAATGCCCGATGGCGAGGTTGGTGGAGTCATGCGCTGGTTCGGAGCTCCCGGAGTCTTAAGTGCTGTAATTTCCGATGACGGTTTTGAACAAGGAGAATCGTTCTCCTTCCGAATCTGGGAAAAAGGTATGGATGAGGAATTCACACCGGTCGTGACCTATATTGATGGACCCCGTGTTTGTCAAATTGATGGCGAAACCCGAGTTGGCTTGTTCATTGATCTTCCTGAAGTACAGGAAGTAACCTTAGCTGAAGGCTGGAATCTTGTCTCCATCTTTGTTCAGCCAGAAAACCTGATGGTGTCGGACATACTGAGTGATGTAAACGACCGTGGAAATCTTATTATCGCAAAAGATGGCTACGGAAGATTCTGGTGGCCAGCCCAAAACTTTGATGGATTGGGCAATTGGAACGTGCTTGGTGGTTACATGATTGCTGTTTCAGCAGATGAGATGTTTACTGTGATTGGTGAACAATTACCATCAGACACGCCGATACCACTGCTCCGAGGTTGGAATACAGTTGCTTATCTGCTTGAGGAAGAAGTTGACAGTCGAGTAGCCTTCGCGGGTATCCTGGGTAGCATAATCATTGCTAAAAATGGCGAGGGTGACTTCATGGTGCCTCGCTATGACTACTATGGTATGGGCAACTTGATTCCCGGCAGAGGCTATAAGGTTAAAGTTACCGAAGATGTTGAGTTGATCTATCAAAACGGTCAGGATGTTGGAAATGTTGGGCTGGCTTATAATGCACAAAAGAGCCCATCAACTGGATCCGATATGAGTATGTTAATCACAGACATCATAGGTCTGTCATCTCAGGATGGAGATTACATCGTTGCCCGGTCTGCCGCATCAGGCGTTGTGGTCGGAACCGCCCAGCTTGCTTCATTCCCCTGTGGATTGATAATTCGGGGTGATGACCCGAATACCGTAAAAATTGACGGAGCCACAGAAAATGATGAAATCGTCTTTGAGGTTCAACATCAAGGCAAGGAAACCCAGCTCCAGAGTGTTAAAGGAGTTGTGACTTACACCAGCGATGATTTCGTTGTTGATGATCTTCGCTATGTTGAGCAGGCATTGCCAAAGAAATTTGAAGTCAAGGCTGCTTACCCTAATCCATTTAACGCTGTAACCATGGTACGCATTGGGCTGAAGGATCATTCTGATGTGACAATTCAGATGCGTGATCTGACCGGTAGATTGGCTTGGGAGACCCATTTGAGCAACCTGAGCGCTGGATGGCACGACGTTAGTATTAATGGCGGATCGTTGCCAAGTGGAGTTTATTTGCTTTCAACAGCGGCTGAAGGGAACAAAAGCATTCAGAAATTGGTACTTCTTAAGTAGCGAGAGTTTGTTTTTGCTGGTATATGATGTATAATACTCACCTGAAGTGATGATTGTCATCGTATGCCTAGGTAACATTGTTTAACTTTAAGAACAGATGGGTGTTAGGGATAGTAATGATTCCCTTGACTTATGGATGAAATCGAATTAACTTAATTCCGATTGTTTTGTCCATTTTCGAGAATTGTGTAGATTTTTACAGTGTGTGAACATATATTTACTTTTTCAGATAAATTTTACGCAGCTTTCGCTGCCAGATTATATCCGAAAGCTTCAAGCATTTAGGAGGAAACATGCGAGTTAGCAGGCTGTCGGTTTTCTTGATGGTCCTATTTTTATGCGCCGCTGCCTCACCAGCATTGGCGTTGGAACACTTCGAGTTTGAGGAAACTGACACAAATATGAGTATTCTCGTCAATACTACCACCTTAGATGGTGAGGCAATGGTCGAGGGTGATGAAGTTGGCGTTTTCACTGAAGATGGTTTATGTGCCGGAGCTGATGTCGTCGCTGGAGATGGTCGTTGCGGTCCATCCGCTATTGGCTCTGAAGCAGACGCGGACAACGGTTTCCAAGCTGAAGAACCCATTGCATTCCGTGTTTGGGATGCTGAGGCAGATGTCGAAGCTCTCGCTGAAATAACTCAGATTCTTAGCGATGGTGAGGCGATCTGGGTTCTGAACGGCTTGTTGGTTGTGACAATCGCTGCCGAAAGTCCAGCCGCAGAGCCAAACATCTGGGTGTCAGACATTGAACACGATTTTGGCAACGTGATGGAAGGCTCTGAGGTAGAATGGAGCTTTACCGTTGGTAGCGACGGTGGTGAGGTTCTCAATGTCACCGATGTCACTGTTGAGGGCGACCGTTATTCTGTCAATTTTGAAGATGCCGTTGCTTTAAGCCCAGAAGAAGAAATTACATACACCGTTACCTTCACTCCGCTTGAAGGTGATGATGCAGAATTTGACGGCGTTGTTACGGTAGTCTCAGATGATCCCGATGAAGGGGAAATTACGATTAACCTCATGGGTGTCGCTCAACCTGCTGTTCCTCCGACTATCCGAGTCTCAACTAACAACATTAATTTCGGTGGCGTCCTTGTTGGTGAAATTCGCACGAGAGTGCTGACAATTACCAACGATGGTGACGAACTACTTGAAGTTCAAGATGTTACGCTTGAAAGTGACGTTTTTAGCGTTGATTTTGAAGGTCAAATTGATCTCCCCGCTGGTGAGTCATCAGAATTGACAGTCACTTTTGAACCGGCAGAATTCATGGAATATGTTGTTCAAATGGTGATTACATCAAACGATCCTGACAACGATGTTGTTAATGTCAATATTGCTGGTGAGGGTTTAGACCCTGATAATGCAGGCATTATCGCCATTGAAGAAGTTGAAGTCAAAGTAATTGACGATGAAGAATTACACTTTGCTCCCTTCTTTGGTTATGTAATCACAAATGAATCATTAACACAGCGTTGGACGCTCATCAATAATGGTGGTGCCGACCTGTACGTTGATGACATTGTCATTGATGATGATGATTTCACGGTTGAGCTTCGTCCCGGTGCCGACCGCATTCGTCGCGGTGACCGAGGCTATTTCGACGTAACCTTTGCTCCAACCAGAGATGACCTGTATGAAGACATCATTATGACTGTTTTCAGCGATGATCCAGCCAATGGTGAATATCAGGTCTTTCTTGGTGGTAACAGCGGCCCCGATCAGGGGACACACTACCAGAGCTTTAACGCAGGTGAAAACCATAGCTTTATCATTCAGGAAATTACTCTTGATGGTGAGGCTTTAGCGCCAGACAATGAAGTTGCTGTTTACACACCTGCAGGTATGCTTGCAGGTAACGGCACTATCATGGATGACGGTCGTGCTGGTGTTGCCGCCTATGGCGATGCCAACGAAACCAACATAACCGACGGTTTCGCCGACGGTGAAGTATTCGACTTCCGCGTCTGGGACATGGATGCCGAAATGGAATACTTGGGCGCTTTTGAAGTGCTGAACAATGGCCCCGATACTTACGAAGCCGGTGGTTTCACAGTAATCAACCTCGCTGCTGTAACTGGCGAAGCTGAGCCTGAAATATTCCTGCGGCGTGTGGGTTATTATTTCGGCCAGGTTGGCACAGATGCAAGTGGCGAATGGACATTCAGTATTGAAAATCACGGATTGGGTACGTTGACAATCGAGTCAATCGAATCCGACATGGGTGAATTCACTACAAACTTTGAAGGTCCCGCTGACATTGCTGAGCGTGGTATTCTTGAAGTTATCGTTACCTTTGCTCCTCGTCAGGAAGGTGAATACACAGGTCGTCTGACAATTATCTCAAACGATCCTGACGATAGTCCTTTCTACGTTGATGTTACTGGTGATGGCGCTGAAGATCCTCAGAATCCAGTCGTTGATTTTGTGGAAAATTACTTCTTCGGCGTTGGTCATCTTAACGAAGCCATAGAATATGAATTAGTAATTCACAGTGTTGGTCAGGCACGTCTGGACATCACCGAGCTGAACTATGAAGGCGATGGCGCTTTCACAAGCAACTGGGATGGACAGAATCACGTTGTTGACCCCGGTGAAACTTACGAATTGACGGTTGTTTTCACTCCTGACGGCGTTCAAGAGTACAACGGAACATTCTCCATTCAGACAAACGCAGACGAAGAACCACGTGACTTTTTAGTTCGTGGTTATGGATCTGACTCTGAAGATCATCTCCTGAACTACGTCACTGAAGTTGGCCATGTTATTATCGACAGTAGCGCTGTGATTATCACCCGTCAGGGCAACGAGCTTCCGCTCTATCCGGGTGATGAAATTGGCGTATTCACAGAAATGGGACTTTGTGCCGGTCACAGTGTTGTTGAAGTTGAAGGCGAACCTGTTGGTATTATGGCTTACGCCAACGATCCCAACAATTTCTTCGCTGATGGCTTCATTGCTGACGAAAGCTTCATGTTCAAGTTCTATGATGGTTCAACTGGCGATGAATTAGATTGCCGCGTTGAATTTGTTGATGGACCTGATGTGTTTGATGTTGGCGGTCAGACGACTGTCAGTCTTGAAGCTGATGCGATTACTGAAGAACCAATGGTTTCGGCTGTTGATGATGTTCTCCAACTTCACGCCGTTCGAGTTGACGAACAGGCTGAAGGCATTTTTGTAATTCGCAATATCGGTGGTGCAAATCTCCGGATTGACGGTGTCGAATCGGATATGGAAGTTTACACCACAGATTTCGACGAAGCAGTAGTGCTTGAACCGAATGAAGAATATGAACTAACTGTATTCTTCGTACCCTCTTCTCCTCGTCCATACCAAGGTGTGCTGACCGTATTGACGAATGATCCACACGAGATGGGTTATGAGCTTTATCCTTGTGGTATGGGGTCTGAAGTTCCTGAAGATGCTCACTTTGTTTACGGACGTTCTGGCGGCAACCAGCAGATTTTGATCAATTCGATTGATCTTGGTGGCGCGCCACCAGCTATCGGTGATGAAATCGCTGTGTTTACTGAGTCCGGCTTTTGCGCTGGCGCCTTAATCGTTGAAGAACCACGCGAACCTCAAGGCTTGGCGGCTTGGGGTGATGATGATACAGAATATCTCATCGAAGGCTTTGTTAATGGCGAACCAATGCGCTTGGTGTACTATGATGAAGGTCAGGACATCGAGTACGACGATATCGAAATTGACATCGTTCGCGGTAATATGAACTACACTGCAAACAACTTCACAGTGATTGAAATTTCCATTGCTGGTATTTTCTCAATCGATCCGGTTGATCCGATTGAAGTTGAAGAAGGCGATGAAGTCAGCTTCGATTTGACTTTGGTCAATGCTGAAGGTGATTTTGAGTTCACATGGTCGAACGCTGAAGAATATGCTAATCTTGAAAACGCTGAATTCAACCAGGACAACGAAGAAGCCAGCTTCGTCTGGCAGACAGGTATGTTGGACGGCGGCATCTATGAATTGGTGTTTGTCGCTGACAATGGTGAGGGTCTCCGCGACCAGACTACCGTTGTCATCGAAGTAATGGATGTCAACCAACCACCTATGATTGATCCTGATGTTCTCGATGCAGCATTCGGTGAAGATTTAGAGGTTGTATTAGAGCAGAGCCAAGATTGGGTTGCAGTTGTTGACTTGGATGATCTTTTCCCCGAAGTTGACGTAGATGACGATGTCATCTACTACTTCGATGCGAATGAAGAGATCAATAGTCATGTTGAGCAAAACATTGATGATGATAATGTTTACTCGGTAAAGCCTGTTGAAGATTGGGCTGGCAGGCAAGATGGCATGATGCTGACTGCTAACGACCAGTACGAAGAGGGACGAGATGTTGTAATTCGCACTGTGCGTCGCGTAGGGTCAAACGAACCTCTACCACAGCGTGACTACACCACAACTGTCGAATTTGCAGTTGTTGTGGTTGATGTACCTGATGCACCAATGATTGTTGAGCCTGAAGAAGATGATATGGAGTTTGACGTTATTGAGGGCGAAGAACTCGAAATTACCTTCAGAGCCATTGATCCTGATGTTGATCCTGATCTGGATTGGTCAATCACCGATGAAGATGGACTACCCGAAGGTTGGGAATTCGTTGATAACAACGACATGACCGCTACCTTCACCTGGACACCAGGATTCGATGACGCTGGTTTGTATGAAGGCATTGTTGCAACAGTTTTCGATAACTGGGGTGACTTTACTCTAAACCGTAGATTCAACATCCGCGTTATCAACGTCAATTTCGAGCCAGAGATTGAAGCTCCTGACGACAATCAGAACTTCGCTTTTAATGAAGGTGAATTGATCGAATTCGCTCTCACCGGTTCCGATGATAATGAAGAAGATGTTTTGACGTGGACAATTCAAGACCGCGACGGCATGTCGCGCGACGCAGTCATTATTGACGATGACGGCGCTGGTAACGCAACATTCCACTGGCAGACCACCCTGATGGACGAAGGTGAATATTCCCCAGTTCTTCGTTTAACAGACAATAGCGAACCTGATCCAATGTTTGCTGAAGTTACCGTCAACATCACTGTCAACCATACGAACGCTGACTCAGAGCCTGGCGAACAGGTTGAAGATGCGCTCATGGTTGAAGACACACAGGTTGTCATTGACTTGGCTGGCTCAGTTATTGATATGGACGAAAACGATGTGATCGTATTCGCTCTTGTAGATGCTGCCGCTGAGTTGAACGTTTCGATTGAAGGCACTCAGATGACGATTGCCCCTATCGCAAACTTCAATACAGCTGACGAGCAGGGTCGTCCGACTGACCTGTTGATTCAGTTCACAGGTACTGACGAGAACAGTGAACCTGTCGCTTCATCGTTCAACATCGCAGTTTCACCGATCAATGACGCGCCCGATGCGTTTAATCAGACTTCCCCGGCAAATGAAACGGAACTCACCGCGGAAGACGAAATGCTAACCTTCGTCTGGGATGAAGCCATGCAAAACGAATGGGAACTTGACGCTGTAACCTACGACATCGTTTTCTGGCAGGCTGAAAGCCCTGATGAAACATACATGGTTGAAGGCATTGAGGCTACCACGTTAGAGGATGTGCTAATTAGCGACATTCTTGAAGGTTTTGCAATTGGTGACCGTCCGAATGATGTTTGGGTTAGCTGGCGAATTGATGCCATTGACAGCGAGATCACAAATCCTGCCGCCAATGCTCCATTCCGCTTTAAAATTCCACCATCAGGTATTGGTGATGAGTTCGATGCTATTCCTGAAGATTTCTTCATGGCTGGCAACTACCCGAACCCATTCAACCCCGAAACCACCGTTCAGTTTGGCGTACCAATGGTATCCGAAGTGAACATCAGCGTTTGGGATATGCACGGTCGTCGTGTAGCAGAGCTGTACCGTGGAATCGCAGCACCGGGTAATTATGAAGTTGTCTGGAATGCCACAGAATTCACTTCTGGAATCTATGTCATTCGTATGCAGGCTGGCTCATTCACCGCAATGAACAAGGCGATCCTCGTTCGCTAAGAATCCAGTTAATGGATTTGTTTGAGCACAGAACCCCCCGATCTACATTGGTCGGGGGGTTTTTGCTTGCTGGAGTGTTCAGGGTTTCGTATATTCGGTTTACAAGAAGCTTTTGCTTTGTAATGGTCTCATTTTAAAAGACATGATGAGAACCACTCTGGAGATAAAATGGATAGATACCCTCTGGTTATTCACGGTGAAGAAATAATCACAGATGATGTGCAAAATATTCTCAGCCTGTGGTCAGGCGAAGCCGTCGCGGAATGTTGCTTTGGAAATGAGCAACACGTTTCTGATGCCTTAGATAGTGCTGAGAAAGGCTTTCAGGCTGTAAAAAAACTGAGGAATTACCAGCGCGCTGAAATATTGCACCGCATGGCTGATTTGGTTAAAGAGAATGCCGAGCGCATTGCCGTGATGATCGCCAGTGAAGGCGGCAAACCCATCGCTGAAGCCCGTGGTGAGGCATCCCGCACTGAGATCACCTTCAGACTGGCAGCAGAAGCCGCTCGAAGCTGGGGCGGTGAATTACTGCCGCTGGATGTAAACGCCGCTGGAGGAGACCGTGTGGCGCTTGTGCGTCGATTTCCACGAGGAGTAGTGACAGGGATTTCACCGTTCAACTTCCCAGCCAATCTGGTGGCGCATAAGATCGCTCCCGCGATTGCAGTAGGCTGTTCGATTAACATCAAGCCAGCAAGCTCAACGCCTTGCACCGCGGTCATTCTGGCGCAACTTCTGCTCGAAGCCGGTTTGCCCGCCGGAGGTTGTAATGTCTTGCCATTGTCGTCGAAGTATGCCGCGCCGTTGGTTGAAGACAGCCGCGTGCGCGTGTTGACGTTCACAGGTTCGGCGGAAGTGGGCTGGGGGCTTAAGCGGCGCGCTTGGGATAAGCAGGTCTGTCTTGAACTTGGCGGCAATGCCGCGGCGATCATTGAGCCGGACTGCGACCTTAACCGTGCTGTCAATCGCACTGTGGTTGGCGGCTATGCGCATTCGGGGCAAGTGTGTATCTCGGTGCAGAATGTGCTGGTGAACGAAGAAATCTACGACCGCTTCATGGAGAAATACATCACAGCGGTGGCAAAGCTCAAAGTCGGCGATCCTCTCGATGCTTCGAGCAAGGTTGCGGCATTAATTGACGAGAGCGAAGCCGTCCGGGTGGAAGAATGGATTAACGAAGCTATTGAACGCGGCGCAACGTTACATTGTGGTGGTGCACGCGAAGGCGCAGTGGTTACGCCGGCAGTTCTGAGCAATGTGCCGGACGATTGCCGCATCAGTTGTGATGAAGTCTTTGGGCCCGTGACGATTGTGAGCAGATATGGGAAACTTGACGATGCACTGGAGCGTGTAAACTCGTGGAAGTACGGCTTGCAGAGCGGGATTTTCACGCATGACTATCGCAAGGCATTCAAAGCCTACAACCAGCTGGATGTTGGCGGGGTTGTCATTGATGATGTGCCGACATTGCGCGTGGACAACTTCCCTTATGGCGGAGTGAAACAGTCCGGTTTTGGCAGGGAAGGGGTCAAATACGCGATGGAAGAGATGACCGAGCTGAAAACGATGGTCATTTCTGCTGAACGATAAGCTGAACTGATCTGGAATCGTAGGCATTAATCTTGTCTGCAATTTGACTTAAGACTATTTAGTCGGTAAATTCATTAGTTTACATTTTTGTGAGGAAAAGAAATGATTGATGGAGTAAAGGTAAAAAAACTGCGTTGCATTCCAGATGAACGCGGCAGGTTGATGGAAATCATTCGCGAGGATGATGAGGTTTACGAGCGCTTTGGTCAGGTTTACATGACCACCAATTACCCCGGCGTTGTAAAAGCATGGCATTATCACAACAAACAGGCGGATAATGTTACATGCGTGAGCGGTATGATTAAACTCGTTCTGCACGATGACCGTAAAGACAGCCCCACTTACGGCGAGACCAATGAATTTTACATTGGTGATCATAACCATACGCTCATCCACATCCCGCCGATGGTTCTGCACGGCTGGAAATGTGTTTCCGATAAAGAGTCTTTGGTGGTAAGTTTGACGACTTATGTCTATAACTACAAAGAACCTGACGAACACCGCCGCGAATGGGATGATCCGAAGATTGGCTATGACTGGGCGAGGAAATTCTTTTAGGGTTTGGGATTTCTGCGGGAACGACAGGTGTTGGTGCGACATACGCGAAAGTGATTCTCGAACTCTGATGAGATTGCTTCGTTGCTTCGCTTCCTCGTAATGACGGGGAGGGGAAAAGGGGCGCAAGGACGGGTATCTCGTTCCCACGCTCCTGCGTGGGAATGCAGAAAAGCTTGCAATGCCGAGTTGTTTTCCCCGGAATGCAGTCGCTTCCGGGCTACGCTACAATCTGTTTTCTTGGAATGCACAACAGATTAACAGATTGAACGGATTATTTAGGGAAGAATAACCCTGAAAATCAAAACTGGGTTCCTGCCTTCGCGGGAACGACAGTGTGTTGGTGCGTCGTACTTGCTCGACATACGCGAAAGTGATTCTCGAACTCTGATGAGATTGCTTCGTCGCTTCGCTACCTCGCAACGACGGGGATGAATGCGGTGGGTTCCCGCCTTCGCAGGAACGATAGGATGTTGGTGCGTTGTACGCGCTCGACATCCGCGAAAGTGATTCTCGAACTTCTATGAGATTGCTTCGTCGCTTCGCTT
>CAZAGU010000030.1:0-27341 GCA_964484805.1 uncultured bacterium | reverse complement strand
ACAGGTTTATCCTAATTGCATTTTCCCTAATCTGTTAAATCTGTTGTGAATAAAGGAAATACCTACACCATCCGTCATTGCGAGTTGCGAAGCAATCCCATAAAAGTTCGAGAATCATCCTCCAATTCACTGAGCGTGCCAAACGTACCAACACCACGTCGTACCGGCGAAAGCCGGTACCCAGAATTTCTTTTTTACCGTTCATTCTTCCTTATGTCATGCCAGCGAAAGCTGGCATCCACCGCATTCATCCTCTTTGTGTACTTTATGTCCTTGGTAATTAACGGGCTTCTTCTCGCATCCATTCAATCTGTTGTGAAAAAGAAAAAGCCGCGAGAATCAAGGATTCCCGCGGCTTTGAAAAGCGAAACAATGCCCGCCTTACTTGAGGTAAAGCACGCGCTGTTGAGCTGTCTGACCATTGGCATTCAAGCGAACGATATAAAGTCCGGTTGTCAAACCGAGGTTGCCGCCATTCAGGCTGATGGTGTGTGATCCGGCAGTCATGCTACCTTGGAACAACTGGCTGACCAAGCTGCCAGATAAATCGAACAACGAAAGATTGACGTTGCCAGATTCGTTCAGGCTGAAGGGGATCATTGTTGCGGCGTTAAAGGGATTGGGGTATGAAGGATTCAGCGCAAACTGAACCGGAACTCCATTGCCTTCGCCCGGTGCGCTGGATTCACCATCCTGCATATACCAATGCCAAAGAGCGTCCATAAATTCTTCTCGCTCATCGGTTCTAATGAACCCGCCTATGGATTCAAGCGGGAACGCTAGGAACAAAGTCTTGTAGGTGTCTGTGACGTGCTCCACAGCTGCAGCGCCAAGATTATCTCCATGATCGCCCCATTGTAAAAGCATGTTGGCTTCTTCCAATGGCACCAAACTGGGTTTGAAATCGGGGTTGCCAGCGCAATTATCAAGCTGACCACCTGCAAAGAGGTAACTGTTGCCGAAATAAGGTTCATCAGCGCCAAGTCCGTGGATATAATTGCTAGCGACATTGGCTTCGTCAGGTGCCACTCGCAAATAATCACGCATCAATGTGCCAGAGCCAGTGCGGGCGAAGTATTGGCTACTCATGATGAATGTGCCACCATTGTCCAGGTAGTTCATGATTTGTTCTTCTTCCCAACCACCCATAACATCAACGTGGGCATTGAAGGAGAACCAAAGAACTGCCTCATAATTCTCAATGGTTTCCCCGAGAACCGTGCCTTCAACGGCGCGGTCGTAGTAATCGGCGAATGGTAAAGGTCCATTTTCGCCAAACATGGTGCGAACTTGATCAGCCGCGTGTTCATCAGTTGAAGAATCAATAATGAGCAACTGAGGCCAGCCGGCTGTAAAGGATGCTGGGAGTTGAATCAAGGGATTCTGGTTTTCATCCATAACTGAGATGTTCAACGTAACACGATTTGGCGCAAAATCTTCAGGAACAGCAAATGTAATGGGGGTGTTGCTGTTGTTGATTTCTTCACCGGCGTTAATAATATCAATTTCCCAACGATTGTTGTCCATGACAATCGCTTCATTGTCGCTGGTAACTTCGATGATCAGATTCTCCAATCCGGCATCGGGTGAAAAATTCGTCATTTCAAGGACTAATGCGCCTGTTTCGCCGGGTTCAGGACGACCGTCATCGTTGCCTTCAAAATCACTGACAGACCAATCTGTGACCTCTATTTTCGGGAACATGTAACGCGCAGCCTGATAGACTGTATGGTTTGAATTCTGTACCCAAGCAATAACGGACAGATTGTTCATGGGTAATTCATGGAATCCTACGCCTTCCATATCGAGCTGAAGGTCAAATTCCTGAATTTCACCAGTTTCAGCGGAGAAAAGTGTGCCGTTTGCATTGGGAAGAAAGCGTAACATGTTATTGTGGTTTTCTTGCACGTTGCGGCCTTGCGGATAGTAGAAGTAATTTTCCAGAAGGGCAACTTGCAGGACTGATCGGGGTACATCTTCTTCAGCTTCAATGACCAGATGAACATCCAATTGGTCGTCAGCAAGGGTTGCACTGACTTGAATTTCCAGAGGTGATGAAGCCTCACTAGCGTTATTGATTGCGTTAGTAATGGCGGCAACAGAGCGTGCCCCTTCATACTCAGTTCCATTCATTTCTAATGTTGGAACATAACGAATACCGTAATATTGACCTCGAATATTTTGGTCATTATTGGCACCTCGGTCATTTAAAGACCAAGGGTCGCTGCCATCGGGACCGCTTGTATGAATTCCAATGGGAACAACAACATCGGCTGTAGCTTCCAAAGCCTGCTCAAGGATGGGCACGAGAGTAGCGCAGGGCGGGCAACCCGTGTTTGTGAAATCCTCAAGCAAAACCTTGCGAGGGAAAGCGGTAGCGGTCTGGCTTGAGACCATTACTAAAACAAATGAGAAGAGAGCAATCATTAAGATTGTTCGCGAAAATCCATTCAACCGGGGCATGGATACCTCCAGAGTTTACTAAGCACGTTCAGAGTGAGTACTCTATTTAAAAAGTCAAGCATTTAATCAAATTATTATAAGGAGGATTATCGGAAAATGCAATAAGTTTCCTAACTTATCGTCTTAAGATGTTCAGTTAAGAGACTTGGAGAGCAGGCGAATTATCTCTATATTGTTTGCGTCTGCGACTTTGCTCCCAAAACCCGAACATTAAGTACTACGCAAGATAAAAATTATTCTTTGCATACGCAAGGATAAATTCCAATGTTACAAAGTTTTAGTAATTGTCACAGACGACACTAACAAGCGAAAATTCTCCCGCTTGGAAACACAGACAACCTAAGCAAAATTAATTCGGCATCTGGAATTCGCATGAGTATATTTTTTCAAAAACTACAGGGGTTGGGAAACGATTTCATTCTCTTTGATGAAACCAGTCTGTCCCTCGAATTTGATCAGATTGAAAAATCTATTCCGACGCTTTGCGATCGACGTTTCGGAATAGGCGCTGATGGCATTCTCAGATTCAGCGTAGTTCAGCCGAATCGCTCGGTCAGGATGATATATTACAATGCCGACGGCAGCCGCGCTGAGACATGCTTTAACGGTCTGCGTTGTATAGCGCTCTGGGCATGTCTGGGAGCAAATTTCCCGCGCGGGAGCCAGTTTACGATTCATTCAGATGCTGGTGAAGTGACTGCGTATGTGTCACCCGATGAAAACATCGCCCGCGTTGAAGTGAAAGCTGGGCGTTTTTTTTCCGAACTTATCGCCGGAAACAAAGATGAATTCGTCCAGCGAGGTTTGACCTTCCCTTTCGGCTCGCTGACAGGCACTGCGGTTTCGATGGGCAACCCGCACTTTGTGTCTTGGGCAGATGAGGGCGATCTGGCGGGTCTCAACGATCAGATCATCAGCAAAGGTGCTGATGTAGAGCGTTCAGCCCATTTCCCGTACGGAACAAACTTTGAACTTGCCAGAAAGATTGATGAAGAAAACATCATCATGGCGGTCTGGGAGCGTGGAGTAGGGCAGACCTTGGCGTGTGGATCGGGAGCGACTGCCACTGTTTGCGCGGGAGTACGGGCGGGATTGCTGTCATCAGGCGTGACTGTCAAAGTCCAGATGGCTGGCGGAACCGTTGAAGTGAATGTTCAGCAGGATGGCAAGACCGCTTTGGTAACAGGTCCCGCGACACATGTTTTCGCAGGTGAGATTGAAATAGAGAATTTCAAACCGGAGATTTCAAGAGGATGACGACATTGTTCAGACCAGCCGAACGACTAAAACTGGCGGCGTATCCATTCGCCGAACTTGAGCGCAAAGCATCTGCGATCAAAAAATCCGGTCAACCTTTATTTGACTTGTCGATTGGCGATCCAGACCTTCCGCCACCTGAATTTCTCGTCAAAGCGATCAAGGACGCGATGGATCTACCCGAATCGCACCTCTACCCAAGTAGTCAGGGACATCCTGAAGTTAGAAAGTCCGTCGCGAGGTGGTTCAAAGGGCGATTTGACGTAAATCTGGATTCGGACACTCAGGTCTGTTTGCTGGTAGGGGCGAAGGAAGGCTTGGCGCACATCGCCACGGCTCTGGTCAACCCCGGTGACGCGGTCATCATTCCTGAGCTATCATACCCCGTCTATGGACGAGCTGGCTGCCAGCTTGTGCATGGCTATCCTGTGCCAATTCCGCTGGAGGCGAAAAAAGGCTTTCTGCCAGACCTGCACACATTGCCGCAGGCGAAGCTGATGTATTTGAACTACCCGAACAACCCAACCGGGGCAGTGGCTCCAGAGGGTTTCATGCGCGAGTTGGGTTTTTACGCAGACTCGCATCCGGAGATGACGGTCGTTTATGATATGGCTTACAGTGAAGTTTCCTTTGGTGAGACTTCGAGATCATTGCTCGAGTTTACGGATAATGCGGTTGAATTTCACTCCCTTTCCAAAATGGCAAATGCCACAGGCTTTCGCATAGGATTCGCTGTTGGCGATCCTGAGCGTATTTCAGCATTAACAAGGGTTAAGCAGGAGCTTGATAGTGGTGCGCCCTTGCCGTTCCAGATGGGGCTAAAGGCAGTTTTAGATGCTTATGTTGATGACACTCCGCCAGCGGAAATATCGAGTTCGTTAAATAAATATCATACCAGAAAACAATTACTTAAGGCAAGTTTAACAGAACTTGGCTTTGAAGTTTACAATTCTGACGCTACATTCTATGTCTGGTTTAAGGTTGGGGGAGATGAACTGAAGTTTGTGGATGCTGCATTGGCTCAAGGAATACTTTTTACCCCAGGTCGAGGTTTCGGCAATGGCGGGCGTGGCTGGGTTCGAGCTTCAGTCACCGCAACTGATGAGGTCATCGAGGAAACGGTAAACCGTCTGAAGGCGATCAAATTTTAGAGAGAAACTGACTTAACTTAATGACCAGACACAAGAAAACGGATAAAAAGGCAGCCGCAAAGCGTATTAAACCTGTTAGGATGTTCGAACCACGCTTCAAAAAGATGCTTGGACAAAATTTCCTGCGTGATGATCAAGCCGCGCTGAACATTGCTGAGGCTATCGACACAGAACACCTTGTAGTGGAAATTGGCCCCGGTGACGGATACCTCACAAACAAACTCTTGGATACCGGGCATAATGTATTGGGAGTGGAGCTAGATGCCGAATGGCTGGAAAAGCTTGCAAATCGGCTGAAGCGGCATGATAATTTCAGGGTCATCACTGGTAATATTCTCGATCTTGACTGGGATGAGATGGGCATAGAGCACGAGCAAATCACAATCGCTGGCAACCTGCCCTATCACATGACCAGCCCGATTGTTTTTGCGATGTTCAAACGTGTTCGCGAAAACTTACGTCCTCACGTTCACCAGATGGTCATCATGGTGCAGAAGGAAGTTGGAATGCGCCTGACTGCCCAGCCGAGGTGCAAGGCTTATGGGGGCTTGACGTTATTGGCTCACTACCACGCGGATGTCGAGTATTTGTTCACAGTCCCTTCGACTAGTTTCATGCCGAAACCGAGGGTTGATGGCGCTGTGTTACGCTTTAACTTTAGAAATCCAGAGAATTTTGCGCCTGTGGAATACCAAAAGTTTCGTCGAATTGTCCGCGGTTGTTTTGCCCAGCGGCGGAAGATGATGCGCAACTCACTTCACGTGCTCAATGATCTTCCTGAAGGATGGGAAAATTTAGAATTTGATTTTACCAAACGCCCCGACCAGTTGACGTTTGATGATTTTGTGACTTTGACAAACCTCATTGATAGATTGTCCGAAGGTCAGTAAGATGGTTGATCTGGATCAAAATATAGTCGATCCGATTACTCCAGAGCAATGGCTAGAATTTGTTGAGCAACTGACCGATGAGAAGCTAGCCAATGTGTTGCGTGAGCAACATTCTGGGGATGTTGTTGCTTTAATGCAACAGATGGCGGCGTATTTCCAGATACATGCATTTCAGTTACTTGATGCGGAGCAGGCTGCAGAGGTGTTGCCTGAACTTGATGAGCCCGATCAGACGAGGCTAATCGAGAATACACCTGACAGCCGAATGAACGAAATCGCTTCGTTTCTGCCCACTGATGACGCAACTGACCTGATCTCTCAGCTTGATGACCAGCAAGCGCAGGATATTCTTCAGCAATTGCCAGCAATAAAACGCCGGCAGATTTCCGAATTGTTGAAGTATGATGAGGATTCCGCCGGCGGCATCATGGCAAAGGAAGTGGTTTCCGCGCCACTGACAGCCACCGTTGGTGAAGTTATCGAACTGTTGCGGAAATCCCCCTGGCGGGATGAAGACCTTTACAATATTTTTCTTGTTGATGATTTAGGCAAGCTGGAAGGTTCTGTTTCAATAAAAGACCTCGTCTTGGCGTTGCCTTCTCAACTTGTTGCTGAAATTATTGACGAAGAGATGGTTAGCATTCCTTCTAATCTTGACCAGGAGGAAGTTGTAGCGCTTTTCCGGCGATATGACCTTGTATCAGCGCCTGTTGTAAACGAAGATGGGAAGTTTGTTGGTAGAATTACCCACGACGACATTATGGATGTTGTCGATGAGGAAGCCAGAGAAGACCTTGCGAGGATGTCCGGTCAGGAAGACATTGCCCCCACTGAACGGTCATTATTTCGTAACATCAGATACAGATTGCCGTGGTTGCTGTTAGGTCTGGTCGGTGGATTGGTTTCCGCGACTGTAATCTCGCTTTTCGAAAACGAGCTTGATAAAGTAACTGCTCTGGTGTTCTTTCTGCCACTGGTAGCCGCGATGGGTGGCAATGCTGGCATTCAAACATCGTCAGTCATGGTTCGCGGTCTTGCCACTGGTGAAATTAGCTATTTTGGAATGGGCACGAGATTGCTTCGCGAAGCTGGCATCGCGCTTTTAACTGGTTTAGCTTGTGCAATAGTTATTTTCATCTTGAGTTGGTTCTGGAAGAATGACTTGAGCCTTTCTATCGTCATTTCTTCATCTTTACTGTTGGTGATGCTGCTGTCGGCGATCACTGGAGCCGTCGTGCCACTGATAATGAAAAAGTACGGACTCGATCCGGCATTAGCGACCGGACCCTTTATTACCATGACAAATGACATTTTAGGGTTGTTTGTTTACCTTGCTTTGGCAAGTTTTGTCCTTTTCGGTTGAAGATCGTTAAAAGTTTAGACTTACATGAGAAAGATGCTTGACTGAAATTGACAACGCTATTATATTTGTTTATTTATGATATGAAAATTAAACTTTCAAATCTTCAAGACGGCGAAAACCGTTTTGAAGAAACACTCGCTCCTGAAGTTCTTGAACTTGGTGATGTAAACCTGTTGCTTCCGATTTCTGTTAACCTGACCATTGAGAAACATGGTGGCAGGATCGGTATGGAGGTTCAGGCGAGTAGCAGAGGTGAATTCCTTTGTGACCGGTGCGGTGATGAATTTACTCGCGATATTGTCGGAAACTGCCTTGTGCAGTTTATACAGCGAGATCAACCGCTTCCCAATGAACTTCCCGGAGATGAACTCAGGTCATTTCGGCGAGGGCAGGATGTGCTTGACATTGCCACAGAAATCAGAGATGCGCTCTTATTAGTCTTTCCACAAAAGAAATTGTGTAGCGAGGACTGCAAAGGGTTGTGTTTGAAATGTGGCGCTAACCTGAACTATGAAACGTGTAGCTGCCCGTCGGCTGATCCGCCTGACAGCGAGGATGATTAGCGTTCATTCCGGCGAAGCGTTTAATTTGGTAGTAATTTTACATTGATTTATACATTTAGAGGATAAAATGCCTGTTCCAAAACGACGGACATCGAAAGCCAAGCGTGATAAAAGGCGCAGTCATCACAAAGCGATTGCGCCAAACCTTTCCGATTGTCCAAACTGCCATGAGAAGAAATTGTCTCATGTCGTCTGCCCTCATTGTGGATTCTACAAGGGCCGGCAGATCATTCAACCTCGTGAAGCTTAAAACTACACAGGTTATTGAGGTTGTCAATTATTAAATTGTACTCATGAAAATCGCGCTTGACGCATTTGGTGGCGACAATGCACCGGGAGCGATAATAGAAGGTGCAAGGATTGTCCTTGACGAGATCCAGAAGGGCGTTTGCGACCTTTTGGAAATTGCTCTCGTCGGCAATATTGAGAAATTAGATCCGTTTTTAACGCCAGACATCAGAGACAGGGTTGAACTTGTTGATGTTCCTCTTCAAGAGGCACCGGATCAATCCGATCCTCTTGAAGAAGGCGAAAATCCCGATTCAGCAATGCGCATTGCCCTTGCGCATCATCGCGAGGGTCTGTATGACGCTGTTGTTTCGGCAGGCTCAACAGGAACGCAGGTCGTTTCGTCGCTTCTTGAGCTTGAAAAGTGCCCCGGCATCACTCGCCCTGCGGTTGGGTCAATTATTCCCTCAAGACGAGGGCGTTGCTTTTTGCTGGATGTAGGCGCAAGTTTAGTGGCTACTCCCCATCACCTTGTCCAATTTGCAGCGATGGGATCGGTTTATGCCAAACACATTTTAGGCATTGAAAACCCGCGAATAGCGCTATTAAATGTTGCTAAAGAGAAAACACAAGGCGAACGTTCCGCAGTGCAGGCATACTCGCTACTGGCTAAAACTGATTTTAATTTTATCGGTTTTATCGAGGGCAGAGAGATCGCTGCTGGCGAAGCGGATGTCATTGTGACTAATGGATTTGTTGGCAACGTTTTGCTGAAATACACCGAAGGCTTGCCTATGCTGTTTGAATCAGTGTTTTCAAAAACTGTTTCAGACAATATTAACCGAGAGCTTGAAGCCCGCATGGACTATCAACTTTTCGGCGGTGAGCCACTGCTTGGTGTTCAAGGTGTTTCAATAATTTGCCACGGAGCTTCGAACGGACTCGCGATTAGCGCCGCAATTAAAAAAGCGGCTTTCATTGCCAGAATGCAGCTCCCTAAAAAGATACAAGTTTTTCTCGAAACTCAATTTGATAGTTACCTTAGTCAAGTTAGGTATCTACGATCATTCCGGCGTTCGCTTAGATCTCAATGGCGCTCAACAAAGAAGCCGCCTTTGTCAGAGAGTTAGCGAATTTCGGTTCCATTTGAAAAAAATAATCTTCTACCTTCAGGAGGATACGATGTCCAATTATGAAGAACGCGTAAAAGAAATCATTGTCGAACAACTCGGAGTAGATCCTGTTGCTGTTACGCCAGCCGCTTCCTACACCGATGACCTCGGCGCAGACTCCCTAGATACTGTCGAGCTAATCATGGCTTTCGAAGAGGAATTTAAGATTACAATTCCCGATGACGAAGCCGAGAATCTGACTACTGTCGGAAAATCTCTCGATTACTTAAAAACAAAACTTTCAGAACTAGGAAAAGAATAATAGTGGCGCTCGAACCTATTATACCGAAACGAGTTGTGGTGACCGGACTAGGTCTGGTCACCCCGATCGGTTGCTCTAAAGAGGAATTCTGGGATAGTCTCGTTTCGGGTAGAAGCGGAATCCAGCGAGTTACCCGAATAGATCCAACCGAATTCCCCAGCCAGATTGCAGGTGAAGCCACCTGCTTTGATCCCAATACATACTTTGAACGCAAAGAAGCCCGGCACATGGATGATTTCTGTCAATTTGCGGTGGGCGCGGCGATTCAGGCAGTAACGGATTCAGCGCTCGACATGGACAGCTTTGACCATGATCGCGCTGGAGTGATCTTTGGCTCTGGCATTGGTGGAATGCGTGTTTACGAAGCTCAGCATGATATTTTACGAGACCGTGGTGCGAGACGCGTATCGCCGTTTTTTATCACAATGCTTATTTCGGATATAGTGTCTGGGCATATTTCCATCAAATATCAGCTGCGTGGTCCGAACTACGCAACGACTGCTGCTTGTGCAACATCGGCTCATGCCATAGGCCTGGCAATGAAAACCATACGTTGGGGTGATGCTGATATCGTAGTTTCAGGTGGTTCAGAAGCGCCAATTACCGCCATGGGACTTGGTGGTTTTTGCAGTATGAAAGCACTCTCCACCCGGAATGATGAACCGGAAAAAGCCAGCCGTCCCTTTGAGCTAAATCGTGATGGTTTCGTCATGGCTGAGGGCGCGGGCGCAGTTGTGCTGGAATCACTTGAGCACGCAAAAGCCCGTGGAGCGCATATCTACGGCGAGATCGTCGGAGCAGGCTTCACTGGAGATGCTTATCATGTTACAGCGCCTTGTGCGGATGGCAATGGCGCCATCAGAGCCATGAAAATCGCCCTGTCAGAAGCTGGTCTGAAGCCTGAAGATGTCGATTATATCAATGCCCATGGAACTTCAACTTTTTTGAATGACAAGGGTGAATCGGCGGCGATAAAGGCTGTCTTTGGCAAAGATTCCAAAAAATTGAATATTAGTTCGACAAAATCCATGCACGGCCACATGCTTGGCGCTGCAGGCGCTGTTGAACTTAGCGCAACACTTCTGGCAATGCAAAACGGCATCGTTCCTCCAACGATAAACTATGAAGAACCTGATCCAGAGTGTGACTTGCAATACACACCAAATACGCCTGTTAAGAAAGAGATTAATATAGCTCTTAGCAACAGTTTTGGATTCGGTGGACATAACGTCTGTTTGGCAGTACAACGCTTATCTTAACACTCGGAATACTGAAAGACTGGATCAGACAGTTTCATTTCTCAACTGACGCAGATCAATTGAAGAATCGTTCCATCGAGAACATTCTTGGATACCGTTTCAGAAATCCTGACCTTATTGAACAGGCGCTGACGCATCGATCTGTTTTGCCTCAAACGGGGCAGGATCGCTCACAGGCAAATGAACAACTGGAATTTCTAGGCGATGCTGTTCTTGAATTAGTCATCGTTGACCATCTTTTCAGAAGATTTCCTGACAAGACTGAAGGTGATCTGACAAAACTGAAGTCGATGATCGTCAGCGGGGACTCATTGCAGGCAATTGCTCAGAAGATTAATCTGGGTGACTTCATTAATATGAGCGAAAATGAAGCTCGCAATGGTGGCAGAAACCGGCACTCAATTCTTGAGGACACTTTTGAAGCTGTGATTGCAGCGATTTATCTTGATGGAGGTCACAAGCCAGCCGAACGGTTCATCAAGAAAAATCTTCTTGCTTTTCTTGATGAAATAATTGAAGAAAAGTTGGACACCAACTTTAAAAGTCAGTTGCTAGAACATGCACAATCCAGCAATAGAGGCATGCCACTGTATTCAATTTCCAAAGAATCTGGACCAGACCATAACAAGAAATTTGAAATCGAAGTTTCACTTAATGGTGAAATAGTTGGCAAAGGAAATGGTAAAAGTAAGAAAACGGCACAGCAAAATGCTGCGCGGAATGCGTTGAGCAATTTAAATATAATTTAAAACGTGCGTTTTTTTCTCATTTTGAAACTCGATCGGAGACAACATGGATTATATGCTGACAGAATCTCAGATAGAGATAAGAAACCTTGCTCGTCGCATTGCTCGTGAAAAAATCGCGCCAGTTGCGGCACAGCATGATAGAGATGGCACTTTCCCTTGGGATTTAATTAAAGAATTCGCGCAAGCAGGTCTTTTCAGTGTGTTTGCGTCTGAAGAATATGGTGGCACTGGCGGCGGCGTGCTTGATTTAGTTCTTGTTACTGAAGAATTATCAAGGGCTTGTGGCGGTATTTCATTAGCCGTGGCAGCCAGTGCTCTTGGAACATTCCCGATTTTATTCAGTGGTTCCGATGAGCAGAAAGCTCGTTTCCTGAGTGATTTGATTGAAGGGAAAAAACTGGCGGCGTTCTGTTTGACAGAACCAAATGCCGGTAGTGATGCAGGCAGTATTCAAACCCGCGCTGTAAAAAAAGGCGATAAATACGTTCTGAATGGAACGAAACATTTCATCACCAATGGCTCGGTTGCAAAAGTGTACACGGTCATTGTTTCAACGGATCCAGAACGTGGAACACGCGGCGCCAGCGCTTTCATCGTCGAAGATGGAACCCCTGGGCTCAGCTATGGTAAGATCGAAGATAAAATGGGTATTCGAGCCTCTGTTACCAGTGAAGTAATTTTTGAGGATTGCGAAATCCCTGCCACAAATTTGCTTGGCAAGGAAGGTTTAGGATTCAAAGTCGCAATGAAGACACTTGATCGCAGTCGCCCCGGCGTTGCGGCTCAAGCTCTTGGCATAGCGCAGGGAGCATTTGACCTTGCGGCAAAATATGCTTCAGAGCGTGAGCAATTTGGCAAATCAATTTCCTCGTTCCAGGGCATACAGTTCATGCTTGCAGATATGGCAACGCAGATTGAAGCAGCGCGTGCGTTAATATACTCGGTAGCTCGGATGATTGATTCTGGCGAAACAAAGGTTGCCAAAGAATCTGCCATGTGTAAGGTGTTTGCCAGTGATGTCGCGATGAAAGTGACTACTGATGCAGTGCAAATTTTCGGTGGGTATGGCTATATGAGAGATTACCCGATTGAAAAGTTCATGCGCGACGCAAAGATCACGCAGATCTATGAAGGCACAAATCAGATCCAACGCAATGTAATTGCTCGCAACATACTTCGGGAAGTTGCATCATAGCACTTCTCAACAGACTTAAAACAAAAGAGCTGGTGATTTGAAATCACCAGCTCTTTTGTTTGCTACAATTCTTGATTAATCCTCGTCAAGAATCTCTCGCACTTTGCGAGCAAATTCTATAGGATGGAAAGGCTTTTTAAGCATTGGTCTGTCACCTTGCCTGCCGGGGCTTCTGTCGAGCATCTCAGAGTTGTATCCAGACATATATAACACCTTGGTTTTTCCCCATATATTTTGCAGATTATCCACCAGTTCATATCCGCTCATGTGTGGCATGACAACATCAGAGATAATCAGATCAACGGGTTCGTCAGGTCTCTTCTGGCAGATAAGATACGCCTCCCCGCCATTCTGTGCTTCTAACACTGTATAACCCTGACCTCGCAAAATTCGACCCGTAAGACGGCGTACGCCAGCTTCGTCTTCGACCAATAGGATGCTTTCTGTGCCTTTGGGAGCCTCAAATTGGACGCGGTTGCGAGTGAAAACGCCGACCTCATCTTCCACCATTGGGAAAAACAGATTGAATTCAGTTCCAACTCCCAGCTCACTTTTCACCTCAATATGTCCACCGCTCTGTTTAACAATGCCATACACAGTGGATAGTCCAAGTCCCGTGCCTTTGCCTTCGGATTTTGTTGTGTAAAATGGCTCAAAAATCTGTGATTTAACCTCGTCGGTCATGCCCTCGCCGGTATCTCTGAAACTGAGCAACATGTATGTGCCAGGGATGACTTCAGATTCCAACGGTGCATTATTTTCACTGATTACTACATTCTGAGTCTCAATTTCAAGCTTGCCACCGCTGGGCATGGCATCTCGGGCATTCACAGCGAGATTGATGATGACCTGTTCAATCTGTCCTGGGTCAACTTCAATTCGCCAGAGCTCTGCGGCTTTATGGATTGCCAGATCAATGTCCTCACCTATCGTTCGACGTAGCATTTTAGACATTTCATCAATTATATAGTTCAAATTGATGACTTTTGGATCCAGACTTTGTTGTCTGCTGAATGCCAGCAATTGCCGGGTAAGGTCTGCCGCTCTAAGCGCGGCGGCATGGATTTCTGATAGATCCTGTGCCAGGGGATCATGCTTTGGAATATCTTCGAGAATGATCTCAGTGTAGCCAGTAATCACAGTCAGGAGGTTATTAAAATCATGGGCGACACCTCCCGCCAATCGACCAACCGCTTCCATTTTTATTGCTTGACGCAGTTGTTTCTCCAGTGCGATGTTGTCCGTCATATCGGTGAAGGATCCGATAATACAAATTGGTTCATTATCAGAATTTTTTACTACGTTTACAAAGCACTGCACTATGAACGTTGATCCATCTGCTCGTTTGGCTTCAAGTGTCCCTCTTGAATACCCTCGTGATATTAGGTTTGCTAATTTTTCTTTTACCTCAACGGGATTATTCCAGAATTCAACCGTGTTTTTTCCTATGACCTGATCACTGGAATCGTAGCCCCACATTGCTAACGCAGACTCATTGACGTGAGTTAATTTATAATTTAGATCCGTCAACACTATCCCATTCAGAGAAGAATCCAATGCGTAATTCTTTATTAACAGGTCTTCCTGGTTTTTTCGCTGTTGGGTTATGTCAGTCACAAAATTCAGACAGGCGGGTTGATCGTCCCAGTCAATTGGGACAATATTGAAATGACACCATTTTTCATGTTTGGAATTTGGCAATAGGAGTAGGTCAACACTTGCGGGTCCTGTTCCGATTTGTGATTGATCGTGGCAAAAATCACTGTAAAGGTCGCAATCTTTTACATCTAAGAGATCGCTAAAAGATCGAGTAAGGAGTTCGGGCAATGTCCTACCCGTTATTTCGCAGAACTTGGGGTTAGCGTACAGTATTTCACTATGGCGCACAACAACGGTGCCTTCGCTGATGTTTTCCACAAGATCGCGGTAGCGCCTCTGACTGGTTTGAAGCGCGTTTAACGCCTTGGCGCGCTCCTTTCTTATGGCGTGATCTCTAAGTTCCCGTTCGATTGCCGGCAGTAGTCTTGACAGATTATCCTTAAGAATATAGTCATTAGCCCCATTCCGCATCATTTCCACAGCCACATCTTCGCCAATTGTTCCTGATACAACAATAAATGGCGTGTCGTTTTCAGTGCTTTGGTAGTACTTAAGAGCGTCCATCCCACTAAATCCCTGAAGATTATAATCTGCAAGAATAACGTCATATTTTTGCTTCAAAAGAGCTTCATGGAAACTTGGAAAAGTCCAGACTCGCTTAATAGATGGCAGATGCCCGCCATGTTTTAATGCTCGCTCGATGAGTATCGCATCCTCTTCGCAATCCTCAAGTAAAAGAATGTCGAGTTTTTGAGTCAAAATGGGACCCTCCTAAGTGTTTTCGCTAGTAATCCTTGAAATAGAAAAGGCGGAGTAGTGCTGAATAAACAATGGATTAAGCTTCAAGTGCTTAGAAAATTGGTGATTTTTCAAAATCCAGCAATCGTTGGCGTGAAAAGCAAGGACAGTGTGAGCAGTACTAGTAGTTTACTTTCTTCCATGGCGCGATACGAACCCAAGTACAATTAGTGATTTGTTTAACAAAATTCTAAAATGTAACAGAAAAATATGTCAGTTGATTCTCTGAGAGGATGTGCAGAAACGATTATCTTTCTGCAAACGGATCGAATTGCTGATTTTCAAACCCTATTAATCAAGATAAGCACCGAAAGCATATTTTCAAATCTTGTGATTGCCATAATGATAAATTTAGAGTCATTAAATTATATAACTTAATGATTTACAGATGCTAACCCGAAGATAACTAAGACGCGGAACAACTTTCACTGAGTCAGATTTTTGTCTGACTAGTTCATAAGCATCGAATTCACTATCTGACGTTCACGGAAGCCGATCCAAAGCTGATTGCTGGAATTTCGACCCCTTCACCTGCCGCATCGTAAAATTGAACTTCATCAGCCAACACATCAATTCTGCCTGTGCCTTCAGCTTTGCCAACGACCAGAATATGGCATATAATTCCTGAACCGCTGACGGACTCCTGCCCCTGAATGCGGGTGATTGACAAATGCAAAGTGTCGCCCGTTTGTTTGAAAAACACGACCGCTTCCGCTCCGAAAAATCCACCAAACTGAACATCGACAGTATCGGGAAAAATCAGCGTCGTAGCGTCGCAAGTCATCTGCAAGCTCAAACCGAAAACAGGCTCAGTTAAATCGGACATTGCCAGTGTTATCTCCGATTGTTCGCCAATCGCCAGCTCAATTTTGTTCGGCGAGAAATACAGCCGATTACTCTGCTCGTCGTCTGGTGTTGTGGAGTTGTTTCCACAGCCCATGAGCGTCACCAGCAGAAATATGAAAAGTAGATTTAACTTTGTAGAGTTTGTCATTTCACAACAGCCATTTTACGGGTTTGGCTCCAGATTTCGGTTTGCAGGCGGTAAAGATATAAACCGTTTGCTAAATCGGAAGCGTCAATTTGTATCTCATGTCCACCAGCCTGAAAATGCCGGTTAATCAAGGGTTCCAGCACAACATTACCGCTTAGGTCATACACTTTCAGCGACACGATTTGGCACTCCGGTAACGAAAAGTTTATCGTGGTGGATGGGTTAAATGGATTTGGATAATTTTGCCCAAGTGCGAATTTAGTCGGAATTGTTTCTTCACCATCCAGCATGTTTTTCAGCGTCAATTTGAGCGCCTCGGTCGCTTCGCCTCCGCCAGATAGAGCATTTAAGATCGCTCGAAAAGCATCGCTATGTTGCGCAATTAGCGCTCGATCAGACAGATCAAACTCAAACGAGGCTCCAGACGGCTGGCTGGTGTTTCCCCAGTTCACTCCGATTGCGATCACATCGCGTTCATCCACAGTGCCGTCGCCGTTCGCATCGGCGTAGGTTGCAGGCTTGTCGTACCACTGAATGATCGAGTTGGACGACCATGCCTGCGATGCGCCTTCGCGCGGTGATCCTGTGGATTGAAAATAAACCCCAATCGGCAGAACATCCAGTTCATTCACCACGCCATTGTTGTCGCAATCGCCGGGAAAGACTTCGAGATCGGTGATTTGCTCAAGTATGTTGGCATTTCGCCGCTGATTGAACGACTTCAACCCCGGAATCACCTGCCCCAGCGAAATCCTGACATCATCTTCAATGTTGGTAAAGAACTGCTCGCTGGTGTACAGCTTGTTATCGTCTGCCAGCACAGCTGCTTCGATTAAGGGCTGATAGCGTTTGATGAGCATGGTGACGCTGTCCAGCGAGGCGAAACCGCCGATCATTTCCCTGATTCGGCTAAAGTAAATCGATCTGAGCGAGTCATTCTGCATGATGCGGCAAATAAGCGGTCTGTCCGCGGCGTTTGACACACGAACGACATCCTGAGTAATGACGTTCCAGTTGTTGGTGTATGTGCCGAAGGTTTCGTTCAAATCCCAGGGGATAAGGTTGAACAGATCGGTGTCGCGGTCATCATAGAAGTAGAAATTGCGCCCCGAACCAGTGTAGCTGTCGAAGCTGGAGAAGATCATATTAAAGGCGAGGTGGCTGATGGCGCGGTCAATATTAAGGCATTCCGACATCACGGGTGCAAATGACTCGTCGGGCGTGGTGTTCAGCTTTTCAAGCATGTCGATGAAATTAGACCAATCATTCTCATCTTCGTTTGTCTTAAGCTCGTACTCGGATTCGTAGGGCGTTTGACTGTCCCAGCGATAGTTCAAAGTCGCGCCGTCGTCGGAAGCTTTATAGAGATTGCCATCATTATTCTCAAAATGTCGCTTCAGAAATAGCTCATCAACCTGCTCGACCTCGATATACAGCCCGATTAATTCACCTTCGACATAGATGTTTGCATAAACCGCCCGTGGGGATGGCATGTATTTGCCCGAGACGTAATAACCAATCATCTCGCGCATGAAGGTTGGGTCGCTGACGCTATTGCTGAAGTTCAAGCGTTCCGCGCCGAAGAGCGTCTGATCGTCAATGTACTCACCAAACTTAAATTTGAACGGCTTCTTGACGGTCGCCCCCGACCGGATGTAGGATGAATTGCCTTTGTAGCGAACTCCGATGCTATCCAGCACAGTCTCGTCGTTGTACACCAGACGAGCTGGCATGTAAACCTGATCCAGCTCTTCGTAGTTGTATTCCAACGAATCCTGCCAGTTTTCGGTGTAAAATTGAAGCTCGAATTTGTGAATTATGTTCGCGTTAAACAGCGTGTCAGACTGTTCTTCAGGGCGCGGGATTTCGGATGTATTCTGGGCGGCGAAACTTGGCCACATCGTCTGATAAGTGCCAGTGCCATTGGGAAAACGCCCGGTGCTGATGTCGCTGTTTTGAGTTCGATAGCTGACAGAATTAATGATTGTGCCGTCAGGATGGCTGAGGATAATCTCTTCGCCGGAGGCGGACAGCTTGAAACTAACGTGAAGTCCCATCTGCCCGTCATCCTTGTCCGCCCAGACGATTATAAAAGCACCAGCCTGAACTGAAGTATCCGGGAAAGTCCATTTGTCGAGGTTCTCGGCGTCGTCTGTAAGATTCAATCCGCCAAGGGCTATCTCGCTTGAGCCGAAGTTATACAGCTCAATCCAGTCATCAAACTCGCCATACTGATCGGCGGCTGTGGCGGAATTGCTCGCCATGAACTCGTTGATCGCAAGTTGCTGGCAAATGGCAGAGTCTGCCCACAAGGTCAAGGACAAGATCATCAGGGCGAGAATGATGGCATATTGTTTTGGTAACTTCAGTTCAGACAAGATTAATTCTCCCTATTGCGCTGGTCGAACAACGCGGAAACCAACATAAGCGTAGTAATATCCCGGACAGTCGAAAGTGCGGTTTGCGCTACGCAGATAAGTTGGCGCATTTCCCCAGCAACCACCGCGCACAAAATGCCAGGTATTTTCACTGCCGGTAGGATCGGTTACAGCCTCGGAGGTGTAGTCAGCGAACCAATCGTTGACCCATTCATAAACGTTGCCGGACATGTCGTACAAGCCATAGCTATTCGGCAGTTTGGAACCTACAGGGTGATTGCCGTAGTGTTCGGTGTCATCAATACCGAAGATCCACGAATTCGCACTCCAGACGGCATACTTACCGATTTCCGTTGAGTCTGCGGCATTGGCGGGATAGGGATCGAGGTTTATGCCCCAGTAGAAATCCTTACCGGAATTGGCGCGACATGCGAACTCCCATTCGGCTTCAGTGGGCAGACGATAGCCATTTTTGCTGAAGTTGATCTGCACATCGCTAAGTTCGCACAACCCGCCGGGAGAACCGTTGATTGCGCTGTAAGTATAGACAGAGTCTAACCCCTCGCGAATACTGAGCGCATTGCAATAGAGCACCGCGTCTCCCCATTCAAGCTCGTAGGCGGGGTAATTATCGCCGACACCGTAAGTTTCACGCCAGGTTGGCGTGTAGTAATCAACGAACGCTTCGTCCATGACAGCATCATATTGAGCTTGGGTTACTTCGGTGGTGCCCATCCAGAAATTCTGGGTGAAGCTGACTTGATGCACCGGAACTTCATCATCAAATCCATTCTCCGAGCCCATCTGGAAGCTGGCATCTTTGGCGGGAATCAGGACGAATCCTTCGGGAGATTCGACAGCGGGGTTGACATAGACAATAACTTCAGCCGTGGCAGTGTCGTCGTTATCACTAACAGTTACGGTGATGGTAAATTCACCCGTTGTTTCTGGCGCTGTCCATGTTACCGATTCGCCAGCGTTTCCGTCTGTGAAAGTTCCGGAAGTTGCCGTCCACTGATAGGTAAGCGTGTCGCCATTTTCATCGCTGGCGACGCAATTGAGCGTCGAAATTTCGCCCATCTCAAGGGTGTCAGGATCGGCAGTTACCGCGGAGATTACTGGCACATTGTTCTCTTCTGGAGCAACTGTGCTACTGTCATCCTCGCAGGCGACCAACGCCAGCATCATTACAGATAGCAACAGGATGCTTAGTAAGGTGAGTTTATTCATTTATGCGTTTCCCTATTTGCTTTTTGGGTTGTAGTTTCGTCTATCGAATCAACAGCGCTTTGCGGGTTTCTGAGGTGTGCCCCATCTTCAAGGTGTAAAAATAGATTCCTGAACTAACTTGAATACCGCGCTGGTTGACTCCATGCCAGACAGCCTCGTGATTTCCAGCCGCCAGCGACCCGCTCAAAAGATTTGCCACAAGATTACCCTTGGCATCATAGACCTTCAAGCTGACTTCGCCAGCGTTTGCCAGTCGGAAACTAATAGTTGTTGAAGGATTGAACGGGTTCGGGTAGTTATTCAGCAAGCTGAAGCCTTGTGGAAGGTCGGTTTGATTATCATCCACACTGAATGGATCGTCGTTGTTTTCTTCCATGTAGCTGGGAAGCATCTCAGTGAAATCACCTGTGCCGTTGGGGTATCTGCCGAGGCTGATGTCAGCGGTCTGTGCCTCAAATGCCACATTATCAATCTCTTCCGCGTCTGGGTCAGACAAGATTAGACTACCGCCATCAACTGGAAGGGTAAAGTTGGCGTGCAATCCTTCCTGCTCGATGTCTTCATCAGCCCAGATGATAAGGTAGCCGTGTGCCTCAATCTGAACATCTGGGAATGTCCACAGCTTCAAATCCTCGGCATTGTTGGACAGATACAAGCCGTTTAAAGACAGGCTCTCGTCGCCGTTGTTGTACAGTTCAATCCAAGCATCGTACTCGCCCGATTGATCCATGTTGGCTGTAGCATTGACCACCAGCAACTCGTTGATAACGATCTGAGTGTAGTCTGGCGGCTCTTCTTCACCTTGATTTTCTGCCGCAAAACTTGGCACCATCTCGGTGAAATCGCCAGTGCCGTTGGGATAGCGTCCCATGCTTCGGTCGGTGGCTTGTTCGTTGTATTCCACTTCATCGAGCACTGATTCGTCGAGCGCGCTGAAAATGATGCTCCCGCCATCCGCTGACAGTTCAAATCCTGCGTGAAGACCGTCCTGGTCGAGATCGTTATCCGCCCAGATAACCAAGTAGTCGTTGGCAGCGATGGATACGTCGGGAAATTCCCACAAAGTCGGGTTGTCCGCGTCGTTGCTGAGATAAAACCCTGTTAATGACTGCTCAATGTCGGTGTTATTGTACAGCTCAATCCAGCCGTCAAATTCGCCATCTTGATCGGAGACTGTCTCGCCATTATCTGCGAGGAATTCGTTTATGACAATGTCGCCTGCGTCGAGGTCGCGAAGATTGAAAACACCGGGAAAGTCTAGTCCGTAGCGCAATGACCGGGCGATTTCGTTGCGGTCATCAAATTCCCAGAGGATATTGCCCTCCTCATCAATTTCAAACAAATGCCCTTCCGTGGACTCACTGATAAGAGTGTTGCCGTTGGGCAGGCGTTGGCATCCGCCAAGATGGTTCGAGTAAAACGTCCTGCCATTTGAATATGTCCAGACTGGTGCATCAGGTCCGTAGGCTTCGCCGTCCTCAAGGATGTAATGTCCTTCATCATCTAATGGGGGAACAAGTTCAATCACTTCTGATGCGCGGTTGCCTTCACCGTTGTTAAAGGCAAGTATATGCCCTGCTCCTGGCAAGCCTTCGGGAATCCAGGTTACACAATGCACGACATCGAATACATGATTGCCGTTAGTATCATAGTTGGAGGGATTGCCCCAGCGGTAAAGGAAGTCTCCGCCGTGTCCGGAATTTCCGCCTTCATGGCTGGCGGCTTCAGCAGTGGTTGTGCTATGATCCATGACATAGAATTCATCAGAGAAATGTGAGCTGATGATAATCTGATCCAGGACTGGATTGTAGTTAATGCCGTTGATGTGTAGCCAGTCGCCGCCGCCGGGGCCTCCCATTGCCTCGATCATGTTGACATCCAGCAGTTCGGGATGGTCAGAAATATCGCCGTAACTGTCCATGTTAGCATTGTAATCTTGAATCAGGTGATCCCAGACATGCCATTCCCAGACAATATTGCCACCACCATTGCCATCGGGTTCAACCTCAATGATATGATCCGCTAATAACGATGATGCCCTGCTTTTTCCAGCCTGATTGGCTTCAGCAGATGATATCGATTCCCAGGCGATTGCAAGCACATTGCCATTAGGCATGGGGGCAAAATCGTGGTGGGTCATTACGCTGTTGGTATTGTACTCAAATTCCCAGACGAGATCCCCGTCCCAGTCCTTCACTTGAATTAATCCGGCGTAACCTCCGCCCCGGATACTGGGATTGTCGGCTGCGGCTGGACGAAGCAGATTGCCGTTTTCCAGAAGATAAACAGAATACCCGCCGCTACGGTCATGATTCCAGGAATGTACTACCCGGTTATCCATGTCCAGCAAATTGGTCGTTCTTGACCCGTTATTATTGTAGAGTGTGTACCCATCATAAGTATCTGCGTAAATCACTTGGCTTCCGAGCAATAAGCAAAGCGAAAGCGCGAACGTTAGATACCACCTTTTTTTCGTAATCATTGTTTCCTCAAGGTTCAGTTAATGTATTTTTCTCTTTGACTTTGGGAGTAACACTCATGTCCAAAAATTTTCCCTGAATAAATCATCCCAAGCCATCCCAATTTTTATTATGTGCGAATATGGTTCACACTTGCTGAGCATTCCATTCACAGATAGACTTAAATCCCCTCATTGAAGTCTGGACGTTTGATGGAATGTTTTATAGCTCCACTGTCGTTTCCTGGAGGAGCAAACTCATGCCTTTAATCGAGGGTATCTTCTCGGATAAAACAGCGATCAGCTCTTCCTTGCGCATGTTTTTCCTCAGTTTAACATGATAGGCGTGTTCCAGCCGATCATCTTGCTTCATTTCTCTAAGTGTAATCAACGCGAATGTCTTGCAATATATTTTTAGAATACTCTCAAGTTCGGACAGGTATTTGTCATCTTTTCTGATGTTAAATCTGAGCATCCCATCATAATAGCTGGTCTGCCCCAGCGGAGTGAAATACAGCAGGAATGATGTCCCCACAAAGCCCAGCGTTCCCACAACAGCCACAGTGAACGCTCCCACTCCGACAGCAATACCTGCCGCTAGAGATGAGAACATAAAGAGAATGTCCCGCGAATCCTTAAAGCTGGTTCTGAAGCGAATAATCGCCAGCGCGCCGATCATTCCCAGTCCGCGGGCTAGGCTGTCACCGATGGCGTGCATCACTGTTGCCGAAACGATTGACCCTAATATTACAGCCTGCACATAGTTCCGCGAATACGACAATCCGCGAAATGTCTTGATGTAGGTTACACCGATCAAAGATGAGAGCAAAAACGCGACCAGAACTGTATAGATCATCAGCGGTAATGTTGGCAATGAAGCAACTGTGTAAAGATTCAAAAAGTCAAACATATCATTAAGCTCCTTAAAATCGGATGTTTGCCACTGCTGAGGTCGAACAGTAGCCATAATCACCAAGCACTGCGCTTACGCCAGTCACATATTTGGAAAAACTTCTTCGCTGTAAGTCAAAATAGCGAATCAGGTCAATCATCCACAGCGGAACAAACGCCGTGTAGCATTTCAGTTCGAGTACCACCGAACAACCGGCATCAAAGATAGTTTCAGGATCACTTGGGCAAAGCAAACCATCCTCCGGCTTCAAATTATAGGTCGTTTCATGCTGATACATCAGCGCTCGGTCAAAAGTAACCCTGGCGTAGTCGTCCACATCACTAACCCAGGCTTTGCGCAAGTATTGAGTCAACACCTTGGGCGAAGCATTGTAGGACAGAATCTGCTTTTCGAACAGCATCCTGTTTCTGACTTCAAGAGGTTCATTGCTCGCGTTGCAAGATTGATAGCCCGGCTCGGTGTAAACTTTGTCCCAGTCAGAATCTGTCACTTTCGATCGGTATTTACGGACTATTTGCCCGGATTTCTGTTTTATCTCAAGAAAATATGGCATATTACTCTTATCATCATACGAGCGAACTCGTATGTTGAACCGTTTCTCGGTGTGATTCAGGCGCATTCTCAAGAACAGGTAATCGGGAGTGTCAAAGTATAAATTGTTCACTTTGTAAAATCCATTGCGTGACCGCTCCGAATATTTATCAAGCGAACAATACACGGAAGCAAATTGCGAAATCGGCTCAACCAAGGACAGCGGAATGGTAAACTTCATCTCGAAACGTTCAATGACTGGCGGAAGTCCTTTTTGCTTCTCACCTTTCATTTAACGGCTCCATGCCCTTTGATATGTAGCACCGCAAAGGCTTCTCCGAGAGTTTGCCCATCAAGTCCAGCAGTTCAACATATTCAAGCAGAATTGAAGTGAATATTTCATTTTGCTGGCGGTCGTATCTAATGATGTTCTCGCGCATTTCCAGCAAACTGAGCGGGTTGACTCCATCCATCTTCATGTATATGTCCAGAGGATTCTGCCCGTCGTCTTTCTGCTTTCTCTCGGCAAGGATTTTGTATTGGTGGATGTAACGATCGAGCGAGCGCAGTCTGGATTTTATTCTCTCAGCGGCATCCCGCTTCTCATCCTCATATTTCAGCTTTTCTTCGATGTAGTTCACCTTGCGCCGATTGACATCTTCTTGATCTGAGTTGATAAAAGGCAGTTTGATTGCCAAATCCAACGAATATGCCTTGTCGCCCTTGAGGTGATTATCCTGATCGAACTCCACTTCCAGATAACTAATGTAATCTCTGGACTGTGCCTTCTCGATGTTGTATTTCAGGCGTTCGCGTTCGATCTTGTTTTTACGATCCTGCAGATAGATATTATCTGCGCTGGGATTTATTGAAAGATGTTTTAGCATCTGCTCTATTTCATCAACTGTAATCACTGAGCTCCGGTCAAATGAAACCTCCGCATCAGAACCCGCTGTCAGATGAATTTTGTGAATCAATCCTGTCAGCTTGTTTTCTGTTTTCACGAGATCCAACTGAAGTTCTGTGTATTGATTTTCAGCCTTGATATACTCTCCGATATCAAACTCCAGTGTCCCCGATTGTTTTTTCAACACAGCAACCCGGTCAGAATAAACAGCATCAAGCTCTTTGTAAATCCCCAGCAGATCTACGGCTTCAAAATATTCAATTATCAAATTATAGCGTTTTGTCAGTGCTATATTAAAATAAACCTGATGTTCCAGATTGTACGCATCGGCAATCGTGGCAGTGAGCTCCCGGTTGTACTTGGTCTCGCCAAAGCCTTTGGTGTAAAATCGGAGCGCGTACTTCTGTTTGGCAAGCTCGAAATCTTCCGTGTTTGTGCGAATTTCGACTTTATCCAGATATGGTGTGCTCGAAGAAGCACCTTCAAGATAGTCAACCAGCTCCTGGTGGTTTTCCAAGCTGTAGTCACTCGAAGCAGTGAGCAGAAAGCCATTAATCGTCAACGTTTGGGACGGTTTCGCGAAAGCAAAATTGCACCCAATGGCGAGAATTATGAAAACAATGATACAGTTCTGTATTGAGTTTCTCACCGTAGCACCTCCAATAATGCGATTTGTGATAGATGTTTGCTTCCTTGGTCGAAGCAGATCAGGAGTGAATTATCTTTAGCAGTTGCCGAAATTCCTTCAGGTTTGAGATTGCTGAATTTTGCCAATAGATCGACATCGGACGATGCCTTGCCAGACCGCCAAACACTGCCCGACTTATTCTTTGGTTGATCGCTCTGCCCGGAACTCGTGATGAATAGCTCATCATTGACGAAATGCAAGCCTGTTAATCTCTCCGCGGCGGAAGTTTTATTCTCTGCCAGGCGCAACATTTTCCAGATGCTGATCTGACCTGATGTTAATGTACCGTTGGTGAACAGATCATCAATGTCGCTAATCTTCAGAATCACTGCCTGCTCGAGAAATAATGGCGACTTGAAGCCCAGATAAAGAGCGCCGTCATTGAAAGCCATGCCTTCCAAGTCTAGGCTTTCATTATCAGCGGCTTCAATGATAAACTTTGACCAATTGGCATTTTTTGATTTCTGCGCCGCATTCATCAGGGTCAAATATAGATCAACTTTGCCTTCTAAGGAAAATTCTTTGCCATTGCGTTTGACTTTAATCAGTAACTTGCGAGCATCCTTCAGGTTTCCTTTGGCGTTCACACTCATTGAAGATGCAATGTAAATTGAGCCATCCTCACCCTGCGCTATGGACTCCATGTCGTCAATGGTGTTCAGCCCGTTAATTAGAATCTCATCGGTTATAGTACCGGTGTCGTTCATCAGCAACATCAGCGGCTTGTTATTCGGTATGTCATCGCTCAACACCACAAAGCGGTCTAAATCTGGCAGAAATAAAGCTGCCGATGCCTCGATGTTTTGCGTTTCACGAGGCTGAATAGGGAATAATGTGCAACTGCCACAAAGTTTCTGGTTCAGCTCAAATGATGCTGTTAACGGTGAGTCCTTTTGGATTTCAATTTCTCTGGCTTGCAGAGTGGTATGTTTTTTTGAGTATGATTTTTTCGTGGCAGGGATATTAATCAGGACTTTCTCGCCTAAAATCAAGCTGTTGACCGTCGGAATTTTAATCATGATTTCGCGTCCCCAGAGCTGAATATCCGGGTGCTTGCGCAATCTGACAGGATATTCAACAATCCGCGATCCAACACCAACCACAGATCCGAAAATCTTGGCTTTCGAGTCCGTGAGTGAGGTTACATTCACGTCCATTCCCACGTCAATCTGCGTGTAAACATCTTCGTAAATATAACCCTTAATGAGCGTTGGATTTTTCGTGTGTAAGGTCAAGATGGGAGTGTGATGCGCGACTTTTTCGCCGACCTTAAAGAACACAGAGCCTATCATGCCTGATATCTGCGCGTAGATCGTCAGATTGCTCCGTTCCTGTTCGAGTAGCGCCAGCTCTTTTTGGAGGCGTTCGACCTGAATCTTGATCGGGCTTTCGGACGCATCGAGCAAGGCTTGAGATAGCTCAATCTGAATGTCAATGGGAGTGATCGACAGCGTAAGCTCTTGCTTCAGGCTCTCAATCTCCAGATAAATTGGGTTGCTGGTCGTTGATCCTTCAGTTCTTTCATAGCTTGGGATGCTCTTCAGTTCAGACGTGAGCTCCTTGTTGATGTTGAACTGATTTTCTAACTGGCGGATATTGTTGTTGATCTCACTGGTAATCGCTTGTTTTTCGGCGTTTAGCTGGCTGATCTTCGAGATCAGTTCATTCTTGTTTACGCCTTTTTGCGCTTTGAGCTCATCTAGTTGGTGTGAAATTTGATTAATCTTGATCATTAACTCAGGGCTGTTAAGCTCAACAAGTTCTTGACCTTGAACGACAGACTGCCCTTCAACGACATAGATATTTTTGATCTCGACCGAGTTTTCTGAACTGACGACAATTTCTCTGGTCTCAGTTATGCCGAAAAAGTTGGTACTTTCGAGTTCATGAGTTAAAGAAACTATAACCACAAGAATCAAAACTACCACCCAGACCAAATATAGTAACCAGTCGCCTTTTATGTGCTTCGACATGATTTTCCCTGAAGATGTAAAATGCTGTGAGATTGGCACAATTTTCGCGTTTTTTCAATGCTCTCCAGCGCTTTGTAAATTAGACGTTAAAAAATTAACTTTCTTGCGTGAGTCCGAAACAAGATGTCAAATATCCTTTGTTTCCGCGTTGGATTTGGGGTTCAACCGTCATTTCGTCACCATTCCATCTCCGTTCCGTCGCACCTTCAATCCCTTATCCACTAAGCGTTTCCGCCAATTATGTGACGATGTGACGATTTTTCCACATACCCACTGGCGCTCTGCAAACGTGTAATCAAAACAACCCCCAGCATCTGCGC
>CAZAGU010000029.1:18692-28351 GCA_964484805.1 uncultured bacterium | reverse complement strand
AACGAGTAGCCCACAGCGGAAGAATTTCGCTGTCATACCAGCGAAGGCTGGTATCCATCGCATTGAAAGGGTTTTTCTTTAATCTGTGAAATCTGTGTTAATCTGTGGATAATACTCTTTTAAGGAAGAATGACCTGATTGGACGTTTTTAAAGCGCTGGGCTCCAGCCTTCGCTGGAGCGACAATGTTAGGTGCGGTTGGCGCGCTCCATCTTTGGGATGGTGATTCTCGAACTTTTATGAGATTGCTTCGTCGGGCTAAAGCCCTTCTCGCAATGACGGAGATGGTGCCGCTCCGCAATCGCTTGTCTCAACTGTGTCTTCTTCAACATTCTCATCCTGTAGATCGTCTGCCTTAATCACAGATTTATTAATGATGACCGATGGGAACGACACCACCCAGATTTCCTCTTCCTTGACCTCAAGCTTAAGAATGCTCTCCTGAATTCGGAACATCACATAGCCATAGACGAAAAAGGTGATGATCTTCACCCAGTTCAGCAGAATGTATTCCAGGGTCTCCTTTTCCTTGTCGTGGAAGGTGTTCAGGTCGGTGAGCTGAACCTGATGGAGCACCGACAGCATCTTCTCATTCCTGCCGTCAAGACCCAGCTTTCCCTCGATGGCTTTGTAGGGGGGAATGAATATCATGCGGATGACCTGAGTATTTTCCTCAATTGTCCGTTTATGCTCTTCATCCCAGAAAACGCCATCTACCTCGTACATCGAGTAACCTTTGAAAATCTTGCCGATTTTGTTTGAGTACCAGTCGTAAGATTCATCGGTGATGGAGACGTAACTGCTGAGGAAATCCTTGATCTGCGGTTTGCGGTCGGGGGCATGGAGGTAGTTATGCACCTTCTCTTTGTCGAAGCCATCGGTCAGCGCTGAGTACAGCGCGCCCTGGTAGTTGGCTTTCTTGGGGAGTAGCAGTTCGACGTTAATACCCAGTTGCGTTTCGTTCAGCTCATATTTTTCGGGCATTGTTTTCCTTGTGTTGTTTTTGTGCCTTCCCATCATCAGCGTATGAAGATTTTCTGATGAGAGGATGAATAATAAGATAATGAAAGAAATGATTATTTGATAATGATGAACATTCACGGCAGGATGAATATATCCAGGGATTGAAATAAAACAAACAACCGGATGTTGCCATCCGGTTGGGTTGCGTTTACGATGCTGAAGTGACCGCCGGGGAGACAGCGGATCCTCCCCGGCTGATCGTGGGAAGCGCAACTATCGGAATTAACCGATTAAGCCGGCCATCTGTTGCGGAACCATATTTGCTTGAGTCAGCATAGCTACGCCAGACTGGCTCAGTATTTGTCCTCTGACAAAGGTGGACATTTCAGCGGCGATATCAGCGTCCCTGATTTCAGACTCGGACTTTGTGGCATTTTCACGAGAAATCTGGAGATTATGTACCGTGTGTTGCAATCTTTCGACATAAGACCCAAGACGAGTTCTCTCGTTGTCCTTGCTGGAGATTGCATCATCAACGCTATCAATGGCGCTTTGAGCGCCGTTGATTGTTGCCAAATTGCCATCTGACAGTCCCAGAGCAGACACACGCATGTCGGAAAATGCTACAGAGTAGTTATCACTCGAAGCGGGACCGATATGAAATACAATTCCTTCATCGGAATATGAGCCGTCGAGCAACACCTTGGTGTTGTAGTTGGTACTCTCCGAAATTCGCGTGATTTCACTCTTTAGTTGCTGGAATTCCAAATCCAGCTTGGAACGGTCATCATCAGTGAGCGCACCGTTGGCGCTTTGCACCGCCAGAGCTCTCATACGGATTAACATTTCATCAATAATCGAGAGGGCGCCTTCAGCCGTGTCGATCAGATTCATGTCGTAGTTAGCATTTCGTTCTGCTTCATCCATACTGGCGATTTGCGAGCGGAATTTTTCAGAAATTGCTAACCCAGCCGGATCCTCCCATGCTTTGTTAATCCTGAGACCGCTGGATAAACGCGCAACAGTTTTATCCATATCAAATTGGGTGCGCTGCAGATTGCGTTGCGCCGCAAGAGATAGGACATTGTGATTGATGCGGGTGCTCATGATTCGTTACTCCTTAGAATCTATCATTTTTTACTTTTTCAAACTTGTGAGTTTTTTGCTGGCACAACAGCTCAGCCAGTTGTTTCTTCTTCCCTGACTCTGTCAAACAGCTTCTGCAACAAATAATCTGACATTGTTTCAGCAAGTTCATCCAGTCGGGAGTCCTGATTTGGCGGTGGTTGACTCGTCTTCTCCACATGTTTCGTCAACTGTCTGCGCGCTCCATCTAACGTAAATCCTTCCACAGTCACCAGATGGTTGATTTTTTTAATCATGCCAACTGTCTCTTCGTCATATCGCCTTTGGTTGCCAGATGTTCGCAGTGGAACCAGAAAGTCTTGGAATTCTTTTTCCCAGAATCGAATTGTGGATTTGGGAACCCCCGTAATGGCATTGACCTGACTGATGGAAAATAGCTTCTCAGAAGAATCGGGTATGATTGAAGTCATGTTCCTGCCTTTCATTCCGGGTTTGGTTAAAAATCTTTTCACTTTTTCTATCGACATCTTTCTGCTATAACTTTAACAATATTTCAGATGACAAACAAAATAATTACAATCTACTTAAAGTTTTTCAGAAGCTACACTTATATTCCGACTTGCCTTATTACTTAATAATCATAGACATAGATACTTTCCTGCATTAATACATAAAGATATTTGAAGCTATGCAGACAAATACTTAAAGTTATCAAGAAAGTATCCTGAAATAATTATCAAGAAATATTTTAATGGATATGTGCGATATGCTGAAAAAACGAATTGAACTTGTTTTAAGATCGGGGTAATGTGGTAATGAAGATTGGGCGCGCCTGATGTGTTGCTTTTAATGGAATTCAGCTTTACCTTTTAAAGAAACGAGAATCTAGCTGACGAAGCACAATGCCCATTTACGATTTCATTTGCCAGGATTGCGGCAACAGATTTGACAAGTTGACAGGCTTTAACTGGCAACAGGCTGACATCAAATGCCCCGACTGTCAATCTGACAAACTCATTCGCCCTGTCACAGCCGCCTGCATCAAGTCTGCGGTTGTTGCCGGTGCAGCCAAACAACCGTCGATGAGCTCGACCAATTCCGCCTGCGCGCATTGCCACGGCGGTAACTGTAAAACATGTCACTGACGAAATGCCTGAAATAATTACAATACCATCATTCAGAGATAAATGGACTAGCCCGTTAATTTCTGAACTCGAGATACATCTTCAAGTCTCAAAGCTGGCGAATCTGATTAACGTTACCACAGATTCCAAAGAGATATTCATGCTCGCGGTTTTGAAAGGCTCATTTGTTTTTGCCTCTGATTTATCTCGTCGCTTATGCAAGCTAGGCAAACAGGTCGAATTAGATTTTATCAGCGCCTCAAGCTATGGTGCAAACACTGAAAGCTCAGGCAATGTAGAAATTAAACTGGTCAGTTCGCCGGACTTTACAGACAAGTATGTTCTCGTAGTTGACGATATAATAGACACTGGTTCCACACTCTCAGCAATCCATGATATTGTTAAAAACAGTGGAGCCGCTGAGGTGAAGTCTTGCGTCTTGCTCGATAAAATCAGTCGTCGTGAGGTTGATTTTAAACCAGACTATATCGGATTTGAGGTTCCTGATGTCTTTTTAGTGGGCTATGGGATGGATGGCGCTGGCAAATTCCGTTGTCTGCCATATATAACTTCACTCGAAGATGCAAAGGCGGGCTTACATTCATGCGAATAAGCTCAAATAGTGTTTGAAGTATGCCGATAAAACTAATAGAGGTTTCAGATTTATTGAAATCTTATCGCATGGATGGCAGAACTGTCGAGGTGTTGCGTTATGTAAACTTCGTGGTTGATGCTGGCGAAAAGGTTGCGATAATCGGGCCCTCAGGCGCAGGAAAATCAACTCTGTTGCATCAGATCGGTTTGCTGGAAACTCCAACATCCGGTTCAATCTCCATTCGTGGCGTAAACACATCTTCTCTTAATGAGAGCGAACGCACCGCAATGAGGTTGAACGAGATCGGGTTTATTTTTCAGTTTCATCATTTGATGGGTGAGTTCACCGCGCTGGAAAATGTAATCATTCCCGGCATGATAACAGGCAAACGGCGCAAAGCCTGTGAACCGCGCGCTTTACATTTGCTCGATCAGGTGGGGCTTAGCGGACGGGTAAATCATAAACCCGGTGAACTTTCGGGCGGTGAACAACAACGAGTCGCTCTGGCGCGAGCGTTGATGAACAACCCGGCAATTATCCTTGCCGATGAACCAACCGGAAATCTTGACCGTGACGCTTCAGAAATGATGAAGAATGTCTTGTGGACTGTTTGCAAGACTGAAGACACGGCGTTGATTCTGGTAACGCACAATCACGCACTCGCTGGCGACACAGATCAGGTCTATCAAATGACCGACGGCACTGTCGAACCGATCCAAGTTGTGCGTTCCGAAATATGAGAACTAACTTTGCTTCAAATCAAATTGAGGTGGAGCGAAAATTCAGGGAAAAGATCAATAAGTAGCACAGAGCCTAATTTTTTGCGATCTACGTCCCTTTTGAGTTGCAGAATGTTACGTAACATATTGTGTGTAAGTAAACAAATCATTGCGAAATCTGTATTTTAACAGATGATGAGGTTTTGATGACCAACAAATTCTCCTTCCGTGTTCAGCAAGTCATGACATTTTGTCGTGAGGAAGCAATGCGGCTTGGCAACGATACCATTGACACCGAGCATATTCTCCTCGGAATAATCCGGCTTGGTGAAGGTACTGCTCTCAGAATCATGAACAGCTTAGGTTGCGAGCCAGATGATCTTAAGGAGACGATTGAGGAAACAGTTAGTCGTGGCTCATCGCCAATAAAAATTGGTAGCCCGACATTTTCAAAACGAGCAGACCGAGTTTTACGGCTTTCCTATGTTGAAGCTCGCAATTACACAAGCGATGTAATTGGCACTGAGCACCTTTTAATGGCATTATCTAAGGTTCAGGAAGGTGTGGCAAGTCAGATATTGGCGCACTTTAACCTTGGCTATGACGCTGTTAAAAGTGAGCTGGAGAATATGATGCGTGAAGGTGATGTTATCGGTGGCAAGGCGCAGAGCATTCCACGTGAGAAAAGCAAGACCCCCATCTTAGATCAATACAGCCGCGACCTCACCAAAATGGCTCGCAATGGAGACCTTGACCCGATTATTGGCAGGAAACTGGAGATCGAACGGGTCGCACAGATTTTATCCCGACGCAAGAAAAACAATCCTGTTTTAATTGGTGAACCTGGAGTAGGAAAAACCGCCATTGTTGAAGGCTTGGCATTGCGGATTATCCAGCAGCGAGTTTCACCTATTTTGTTCAACAAGCAGGTTGTGATGTTAGACTTAGGCGCGTTGGTCGCCGGAACAAAATATCGCGGACAATTTGAGGAGCGGATAAAATCTATCATCAACGAGCTCGAAAAAGAAAAGAACATCATCCTCTTCCTCGATGAGCTTCACACTATTGTCGGCGCAGGTTCAGCTTCCGGTTCGCTGGATGCTTCAAACATGTTCAAACCAGCGTTAGCGCGCGGTGAGCTACAGTGTATCGGCGCTACGACGCTTGATGAATATCGCCAGCACATCGAAAAAGACGGCGCTCTGGAGCGACGTTTCCAGAAGGTCGTTGTGGATCCACCCACTGTTCCCGAGACAATGAACATCTTGCGGGGCATCAAAGAAAATTACGAAAAACACCACAATGTTGTTTATTCTGAGGAAGCCATCGAAGCGGCTGTCCGGCTTTCTGACAGATACATCACAGATCGTTTTCTTCCCGACAAAGCCCTCGACCTGATTGACGAAGCTGGTTCACGGGCGCGTCTGAACAATGTGACGGTTCCCAAGACCATCCTTGACCTTGATCGCGAATCAGAGCGCTTGAAAAAACTGAAGGAAGACCTGGTAAAATCTCAGGAATATGAAAAAGCGGCTCAGGTTCGCGACTTAAAACTCAAGCTAGATGAAGCTCTGGAAAGCGAGCGGGAATCTTGGGAAGAATCCAGCCGCGCCAAACCAGTTATCATTGTAGAAGAAGACATTGCTGAAGTCGTCGCCATGATGACAGGCATTCCGGTAACTCGCGTCGTTGTGTCGGAATCCCAACGCCTGCTTGACATAGAGAATGAGCTCGGCAAGAATATCATCGGTCAGGAAGCGGCGATACTTGCTCTGGCGAAAGCCATCCGGCGAAATCGCACCGGGCTCAACCGCAAGAATCGACCGATTGGCTCATTTATCTTCCTTGGTCCTTCGGGTGTCGGCAAGACCGAAACAGCTCGGGTACTTGCGAAATTCCTGTTCGACGATCCTGAAGCCCTCATTCGCATCGACATGGGCGAATACATGGAGAAGCACAATGTTTCGCGCATGGTGGGAGCGCCTCCGGGCTATGTTGGGTTTGACGAAGGTGGGCAGCTCACGGAAAAAGTCCGGCGTAAACCTTACTCCATCATTCTTTTCGACGAAATTGAGAAGGCGCATCCCGATATTTTCAACACCTTGCTACAGGTGCTTGACTACGGGAAACTTACCGATGGTAGCAACCACAAAGTGGATTTCCGCAATACGATTGTGATTATGACCTCCAATGTGGGCACTCGTGAAGGAACGAATGCACACGCCTTTGGCTTCAATGATGCTGAAGACCAGGCTGATGTTGACTTCAAGCGCATGTCTGAAAAGATGAAAGGCATGATGCGCCAGATGTTCCGCCCTGAATTCCTGAACAGAATTGATAACATGATTGTTTACCGTCAACTGACTCGCGAAAATATTGCTAACATACTTGAACTTTATCTTGATGAAGTTCGCGAGCATTTAGTTGACAACGGAATACTGCTTTCGGTTACTCAGGAAGTCAAAGATATCATCGTTGATGATGGATTTAAGCCCGAAGTGGGCGCGCGGTTATTACGAAGCTCTGTTGACCGTTTGCTGGTTGATCCGCTGGCTGAGGAGCTATTGCGCGGGAATATCGAAAAAGGCGCGGAAATCAGCGCGAGAATGGATGAAGGCGAGATAGGGTTTGATCTTATTCCATTTCATCTGGAAAATTCGCAGGTGAAGTAGTTCACTTCCCGTCTCACACATTTCAGATTTCACTGCCGGAATTTACCTTCCGGCAGTTTTTTCTCTGGCAAATATCCGTTGTTTTCAGAAAGATGCTGATGAAACATTTTGCTCACTAATTTTCTGACAGCAAAAAGTGTATATTATTTTCAGATTCATCGGAAACATTCAAGCAATCGCCTGAAAGCTTAACTCATGTTTAAACTGATAGATACTCACACCCACATCGTTGATGACACCTACGACGTTGACCGCGCTGAAGTTATAGCGCGCGCCCAAGCCGCCGGTGTCTATAAGATTATCGGTGTGACCGAATCCGTCGCCGATGCTGTGAAACTGCTGAAACTCGCCGATCAACACCCTGAGATACTGCCAGCATTGGGGCTGTATCCGACTATCCTCGACCACGCTCAAGCTGACCTGATGGAGCAACTGCTCCGCGAAAATGCCGAGCGGCTAATCGGAATTGGCGAGGTGGGCTTGGACTATTGGAAGGTCAAAGAAGAGGACGATCGTAAGACTCAACGCGAAATTTTTGCGAGGTTCATTGATCTGGCAATTGAGCTGAACCTGCCCCTGAACATTCACTCACGCTCTGCCGGAGCGCCGGTGATTGAAATGCTTGACGAGCGCAGGGTGATGCTGGCGCAAATGCACGCCTTCGGTGGGAAAGCAAGCTCGGCGAAACCTGCGGTTGAGCTCGGCTATTATTTTTCGGTGCCGGCATCGCTGGTGTATTCGCGTCAGAAGCAGAAATTATTCCGCCGTTTGCCGTTGGAATGCCTGCTGTTAGAGACCGACAGCCCGGTGATGCCGCCCGTTCAAGGCGAACGCAACGAGCCCGCGAATGTCATCGTCGCGCTGGAAGAACTATCAGCATTGAAAGAGCTACCAGTCGAAACGGTACACGAGGCGGTCATCGCCAACTCCAACCGTTTGTATGTTCAGAAATTACCATCGCTTTGCAGGATGGAATCCATTTGACCACCATGCCCAACCGCAAACCGACACGCTCGCTTAAAGCCACAGGAATGCTCGTCCTATTGACTGTCATCTGGGGCGGCACATTCCCGGCGACCAAGGCGGCTTTGGATGTAACCGATCCGATGCAGTTTATCGCAATGCGCTTTGGCATCGCTGTCTTGCTGACCGCGCCATTTCTACATAAGCTCCGCAAAATTGGTCAGAGCAGTATTCCCATCGCCGAGCGGACGGGCTTTTTATCGTCGAAGCTGTGGATTGCCGGCGCGTGGGTGGGATTGTGGCTGTTCATCGGCTATGCGTTGCAGGCGAGTGGCATGAAATTCACCACCGCTTCACGCTCAGGATTTTTCACGGGACTGTTGGTAGTCATCACGCCGTTTGTGGCGCATCTTTTCCGCACCAGCAGAACGCCATGGCTGAGCTTAATAGCGGCGCCGATCTCGCTGGCGGGTGTCTGGCTGATGGCAGATCCGGAACTCGGCGGCTTGAACACTGGAGACTGGCTGACGATTGCCTGCGCTCTGGCGTTTGCGATTCAGATGGTAACGCTTGAGGCAGTGGCGAACAAGACTGGCGACCCCTGGGGGCTTACGTTTGTGCAGATGGTGACGCTGGGCGGACTGGCGCTGGTATGGAGCATCGCTGAAGGCAATCCGCTGGTTATTACTAAGGCTGGCTGGTTTGGCTTAGCTTACACGGGCTTGTTCGGCAGCATTTTCGCGGTCTGGCTACAAACACGCTATCAACCGGAAACAACGGCTGGCCATGCGGCGTTGATTTTTACGCTTGAGCCAGTCTTCGCGGCGGTTTTTGCCAGCATGTTACTTGGTGAAACGTGGACATCTCGCGGATTGATCGGCGCGGGTGTGGTATTAACGGCGATGTTATGGTCTAGCTTTGTTCTATCTCGCCAGCCGAAGGACTAGCTCACAGGGTTTCACCCATCCCGAAGTAGAACATCTTCCCGCCGTGGGGAGTAATGGCAAAATCAAAAGCCAGCGTTAATTCTGGCGGCACCACCACCCGAAAACCACAGCCGTAGCCTTGCCGTATGGGATTCCAGCCGAAGTCAGGGTCGCCGCATCTTCCAATATCGTAAAATCCAACAACTTCCACATTAACAGCCCACACCGGAAAGAACGATAACACCCGATTGACGGTCTTCATGGGAAACAGCCACTCGGAAATCAAAGTCTGATGGAGCTGTGCTCGACCCATGGCAACCTCTCTGCCGAGGTCGCGATGATCTGGCTGGCCGCGCAGAGTATTATCGCCGCCGAGCCAGTTGCTGATTGGCGCGGGAGCCAGACCCTGCAATTGCCAACTTCCACGCAGATAAAGCCTTGTGCTGTGGCTGAGTGGTCGAGCTACCGCCAGCCACGTAGAAAATGACTCATCAAACTTAAACTTTGGCTTTGATAATCTTTCGCCAGAGGTTCTGCCGGCAAGCAATCTGCTGTCAAAAACGAAACCATTCAACGGTCGTGACGCGCTAGTCGTCCGAATCCTAAGCCGCA
>CAZAGU010000029.1:2766-18592 GCA_964484805.1 uncultured bacterium | reverse complement strand
GAAGCGACCGGAGTGCCGATGAATTTGGCGGCACTAGAACTATCGCTCGGCTCCGCGAACGCTGAAATTGCGACTGCAACCAGCGTCATCAATAGTATAATGTAGTTGGAGCTAAGTACGATGATTTTCAATGCCTGCCTGTTGTATTTTCAAAGTTGCCCTACTTCCTGCCAAGTCACCCGCATTCACGCCCTCGAAGACCGAGTTGATCCACGACACTGACGATCAGGCGCGAAAGTTAATTGCGGACGTAGGATTTGACACCAGAATTTCTCACTAGTTAAACTGCCTAAAATATGGATTTTTAAACATCATTTTGCAAGGCTCTGAAGAAAATTCCGAGGCAAACGTTTTGTCTGTTCCTAAGTCTTTTTTTTACAAAGGATTTGGTCAAAAAACGAACACGGGACATTTGATTTTTTTTTACATTTCCCGATTTGCATAAATGTAATAGTGAACGATTGTGTTGTTGATTTTTGGAAAAAATACTATCTATATCCATAAAAAAGCCAAATTACTTGCGTATTTAAATGTATTATATATCTTAGTGAATATTTAAGCTCCTATCTTTTGTTGACATTACCGGAATAATTAACTATTATTCTCTCGATTTCCAAAACAGAAGACAATACACACACTTCAACTCAGGATCGCCCATGATCATCGACCATGATGTGATTATTCTCGGAGCCGGCTTGGCAGGACTTCGCGCCGCTGTCGAGATCGCTCGTAAATCAGGGGATTCGTTAAATATCGGCATCATCGGCAAGGTGCAGCTCATGCGCGCTCATTCGGTTTGCGCTGAAGGCGGAACCGCCGCCGTTTTGCGTGAAGACGAAGGCGACAGCTTCGACCTGCACGCTTGGGACTCGATTAAAGGCTCAGACTTCCTCGCTGATCAGGATGTCGTCTATAAGTTCGTCAAAACAAGCCCGAACGAAATCCGTCTGCTCGATCACTGGGGACTCCCCTGGTCGCGCCGCCCAGACGGAAGAATTCTTCAGCGTCCTTTCGGCGGGCATGGCTACCCACGCGCGACGATGGCGGCGGATAAGACTGGTTTCTTCGAGATGCAGACGCTCTACGACACGCTGACCAAGTATAAAAACTGGGTGCGCTACGATGAAGTTTTCGCCACGCAGATCATTACCGAAGATAATAAATTTGCCGGACTGACCATGATCGACATGCCTACCGGCGAGTTCATAACCGTTCGTGGCAAAGCATTGTTGATTGCCACGGGTGGAGCTGGCACACTTTACGGTTTTACGACCTATTCGCAGACTGTTACGGGCGATGGGCAAGCGATGGCATACCGTGCTGGCATCTCGCTGGAAGACCCTGAGTTTCTTCAGTTTCATCCCACAGGGCTTGTGCCTTCTGGCATCTTGATGACCGAAGGCTGTCGTGGTGAAGGCGGTTACCTGCGCAATAAGAACGGTGACCGCTTCATGGAGAAATACGCCGCATCAGCGATGGAACTAGCTCCTCGAGACATAGTTTCTCGTTCAGAAATGACTGAAATTCTCGAAGGTCGCGGCGTGCCAGACATAAGCGGAATGGATGCCATACACCTCGATCTTACACACCTCGGTGCCGATAAAATCAACCATGCTCTGCCGCTGATTCGTGAAGTTACCATGAAATTCCTTGGGATTGATCCCATCACCGAGCCCATTCCCATACGTCCTGTGGCGCATTATTCTATGGGTGGCATCGAAGCGGACATTAACGGCAAGACGGTAAAGGATAACATCTGGGCTGCCGGTGAAGTTGCTTGCACATCATTGCACGGCGCTAATCGGCTGGGAACAAACTCTACTGCAGAATGTTTGGTCTGGGGTGGAATCACAGGCGCTGAAATAGTTAAGTATCTCGAATCGAATCCCGCCATGCCCAATGTTCCGACCGATAAGGTTCAAGAGGAAGAAAAGAGAATTTTCACCGATCTTATCGGAATGGATGGACCTGAAAATCCCTACACCATCCGCACCGAACTCAGGCATTTCATGGACGATTACATGGGCGTCTTTCGCACCGGCGAAAAGATGCAGAAGGGGCTTGACAAGATCCGCGAACTAAAGGAACGTTTCAAGAAGATCGGCGTCAAAGACAAAAACCGCGTGTATAATTCAAACCTGATAAACACCCTCGAAACAGAAAACCTGTTGGTTTTAGCTGAAACAATGTTGATGTCCGGGCTCGCTCGCGAAGAATCCCGCGGTGGGCATTCGCGGCTTGATTTCACAGTACGGGATGATGAAAACTGGCTGAAGCACACACTGGTCAGGTGGATTGGCGGTGAGCATCAGCTCGACTACAAACCCGTAACGATCACCCGTTGGAAACCAGTGGAAAGGAAATACTAATGAGCAACACGTCATTAGAGAAAAAACAGCACCCGAACAACCTTGGAATAAAAGGTTGGGCTGTTGGCGGTAAGTGGGGTTTCGAGCGCTATCTGTACACCCTGCACCGCATCACTGGTCTTGGCATTCTGGCGTATTTCCTGCTTCACATTCTGGTTACATCATCACGGGTTTTCGGTCAGGTTTCCTGGGAAATGTGGATGGGCATTGTCGATAGCAAAATCTTTGAGATTGGTGAATACCTTGTCTTTGTTGCATTTGGCTTCCACGCCTTAAACGGAATAAGGCTGATATTGATCGAACTGGGGTTTGCTGTGGGCAAAGCTGAAGAGCCGGTTTATCCTTACCGCTCTTCGCTGAACACTCAGCGACCGCTGATGATCGTTATCATGGTGCTGGCGGCGGCATTGATCGCCATTGGTTCGTATGACTTTTTCGCCCTCGGGGCGGGGCACTAAAGGAGGCTCACAATGCGAGAAACTAAATACTGGACTTGGTTTATCTTAGCCGGCGCGGCGATATTTGTCTTGCTGGGTTTGCACATGATTACAATGCACCTTGATAGCATTGTCGGCTGGTTTAACCCGGCGGGCGGGAGTCCCATTGACTGGCAGAATGTTGTAGAACGGGCTAAGTTTGCCATTTCATCTACGCTGTATGTTTTGCTGTTGGGGGCGGCGTTGTATCATGGCTTGTACGGTTTTCGGACGGTGCTGTTTGAGTTGAATCTCAGCGTCGGCGGGCAGCGTTTCATCAACCGTTTGTTCTGGACTGTAGGTTTGGCGTTGTTTGTTTATGGCTCATGGGTTGCTGTGAAATTCCAGATGATATCTCAGGCAACTCAGGTCTAGGTTGAAGGATAAAAAAGGGAGATATTAATACACTCAAACGATTCTGTTGAACGATTATTATTATCGACCTTAGTTGGTCGAGGTTAATCTGTAAGTTTTTTTATTGTAAGTCAACATAGAAGCGGGTTTGCGAAGTTTTCACCATACTTATCTAAGCTGGTGGAAGACATCAGGTTTGATTTTGCGGTTTTTTTGTTTTATATTGAGCTTCCTGACAAAGGGCACTCCTCGATATGGTGACGAAACAGTTGCCGAAACCGCGTACTTCAGTTTGATGGCTTAACTTCGTCATTTTCCTGCATGAGATTCGTGATTTCCTAACGCACAGATGTTAATTTGCCTTTAATTCCGGCTGTAATAATCAGCCAGCGGTAAATTCGCATGAAAACCGATCAATTCTGATCTGTTTCCGCGTGTGCATGTCGCGAGTGCTCCTGATAATAGTAAGATTCATTCTTATGCGGAGATGTTGCGCCAGCAAAAACAAAAATTGTAGCTGGTCACATCATCGGGCTTTTAATACCGATTGATCCGCACAAATTAAAGCAAAGGGCTTTGAACCATGAACGCACAGAACGTTGAGTTTCTGAAGGTATTATCAAACGACGATTTCCCACAGTGGGCGAAGCGTGAGACGATAGTCCGTTTTTTCCACGAGACGATGAAGCCTTATCAGGACAAGCTCGAAGACATTGAGCTGGCGCTTGATTACGCCTTCTCTAGAGACAGGAGCGAAGGTGGCTTCCTGATGCTGGCTTACAACGGTAGCGAACTGCTGGGCGCGTTGTTGATGTTAAACACCGGGATGAAGGGCTATATTCCCGAAAATATCCTGTTGTTTGTGACAGTGTCGCCAGAAATGCGCGGCAAAGGCATCGGTGGCAAGCTATGCCGGCATTGCATTGACGAAGTTGACGGCGACGTGAAATTGCATGTTGATTATGACAATCCCGCTAAGCATCTTTATGAGCGGCTTGGGTTTACTACCAAGTATGCAGAAATGAGAATTAAACGATGAACAGGCTTATTATAAATCTCGAAGCACTGAATGTAAATTTTCAGATTATAAATTCCTGGATGCGCAATCACGGAGCATCATGGACGTTGGTAACGAAGGTACTCTGTGGCCATCGCGATACCCTGCGGGCGTTGCAACGACTGGGTGTTGTCTCGATGGGCGATTCGCGACTGGATAATCTGCGCGCCATCGAGCGCATCGTCAAGGATTTTGAAGCGTGGTATCTGCGATTGCCGCATCTTTCTGTGATTCCAGATGTTGTGGCGCTGTCGGATGTGAGTCTGAACAGCGAAATTCAGATTATTGAAGCGATCAACAAAGAGGCGAAAAAACAGGGTAAAATTCACAAAATCATTGTGATGATTGAGCTTGGTGATCTGCGCGAGGGCATCCTGCCCAGCTCGCTGACTAAGTTTTACGACCATGTTTTTGATCTGGGAAATATTGATGTGGTGGGTATCGGCACAAACATCGGTTGTTTATCCGGCACAGCGCCTGATATTGATCAGTTGACTCAGTTAATTTTATACCATGAGTTGCTTGAGCTGAAATTTCAGCGCAAGTTGTCGATGATTTCGGCTGGATCGAGCATTGTGTTGCCATTGATGTTAAACGGTCTGCTTCCCCGGTCGATCAACCACTTCCGAATTGGCGAAGCGGTTTTCCTTGGCACAGATCTTATTAGCGGTGGCGTGTTGCAGGGTTTGCGGGATGATGTAATTATCCTCGAGTCCGAGATCGCTGAGATTAAAGAGAAAAATCTAATTCCTACTGGCGAGCCTTCGGCTAGTTCGCCGTTTGAAGTGTTTACAGATAGTGAAATTTCTCCGGGGCAACGAGGATTCAGAGCGATTGTCACAGTGGGACAATTGGACACCGATGTCGCAGGCTTGCGGCCATTGAATCCTGCCTACCAGATTGCTGGCGCGAGTAGCGACCTGACAGTGGTGAATATTGGTGATCGGCAAGATGGGCTCACGCTGGGCGATACTCTCAAGTTCAAACTGAACTATTCCGCCTTTTTGCGCGTGATGGCGGGGAAATACATCACGAAAATTGTCAGCCCGTCCATTGAAGCATTCATGGACGAACACGAAGATTTGGGCGCTGTTGTGCCTCCGGCGATCGATAAAAATGACGATTCGGAGGACTTCGAACCCAGATAAACAAAACCATTAACGATGTTGATAGATAAACAGAATTTCTGTCAATACTTGCGTTTGTTTTTAGGAGACAATCATGAGCGAGAATCCTTCTCAGGATAAAGTTGTTGTTTTTTACATCAGGCGCTACAATCCTGATATTAGTCCTAAGCCATATTGGCAGGAATTCAACGTCAAGGTTCATCATGGGATGACGGTTCTGGATGGTCTCCATCAGATTAAGTCTGAGCAGGACCCGACTCTGGCGGTTCGCTATTCTTGCCGGATGGGTGTGTGCGGATCATGCGGGATGTTGCTGAATGGTAAACCTAGTTTAGCGTGCAACACTCAGATATTGCACATTGCGACAGACCGGCTGACGCTGGCATCGTTGCCGAACTTCGAGATTATCAAGGATTTGGTTCCTGATTTACGTCCGATGTTCAAGAAGCACATCTCGATCAATCCTCACATCATGCGCACTGATGACGAGGAGATGTTGAATCCATCGGGTGAGCTTTATCAGCATCCTGACGAGCTGACCAATTATTTGCAGTTTACCTATTGCATCAAGTGCGGGTTGTGCATGGCGGCGTGCCCGACGATGGCGACCGACCCTGAGTATCTGGGGCCTCAGGTTTTGACTCAGGCGCATCGCTACAACTCAGATACGCGGGATGGCGGCTTTGCTGTCCGGCGTGAGATTGTTGGCAATGGCGCGCATGGGGCATTTCGCTGTCATTATGCGGGGGAATGCTCGAATGTCTGCCCGAAGGGTGTTGACCCGGCGCGAGCGATACAGCAGCTAAAGCGCGATCTGGTGTTTGATTATCTGAAACTGAAGAAGCGCAAACCTGCGGCGGATCTGGCAGTGCAACCGACTGGAGTCGAGCGCAATCCCAAGATTCCCTACGCCCCGGAAAAGACGGTGTAGGGGGGAAGTGTTAGATATGGATAATGGATGCCTTTACTTTTACTGATAAGGCTTCAGCTAATAATTTGCGATGGCATGCAGTCGGCAAAGATTCCACACAGAGTAAGCAGACGTTAACAGACTTGAGTTGATTTTCTTCAGCAATGCCAGAAATTTCACTCATTAAATGATTCAAAGCCTCATCTGTTAAAATGGATTTTGAATAGGCATTTTTAAAGGCATCGGACATAACTGTTCGTTGCCTTTTTTTTGTTCCACTTGTTAAATCATCTTGTTTTTGGAGTATTCTGATATTTTCGGTCGGCGAAATATATTTTGCATGATAGTACAAAATACCTAATACTGATAGACGTTGCTGGAGTCTGTTACTGTTCGCATAAGCATAAGTAGCCCCTCGCATTCCTCTTCGGTTGCGAACATCAATCAGTATGTCAATGTTATTTTCGGACAACATCTGAAAGAATTCATCCTCCGTTTTAGAATATACTCCGGATGTAAATATTTCATTAATCTTCAAAGACATCTTTAGTCTCCTTTAACCAGCGTCGTTTTGATACTTGTAGTTTTTCGAATCCGGGCAATTCATATTGATCACCAATTATTTGTTGCATAACTTCATCCTGTGTCTTTAATTGATTTTTTTCATCAATATGGATTACTTCAACATTTGCTTTTGCAAGTTCAACTCCAATGCATTTTGACCGGTGACATTCCGCTGGTCTCCCTTCTGAACAAATTAAGGCAATGCTATTGTTTGCTTCAGCACCGAACATCAACCTTTCAATGTGTTTTTGAAATTCAGGCATTGAGGCTAGCTTTTTATAATCCACCCGACCTAGAGTTAACACATGTTCGCTTTCTGGAAAACCACCAAGCGCTGGCCAATGCGCATAATTGATATGGTTTACAGAACAAAGTTTCTTCAGTTCCTCTTTGTTGAATTCAGGTTTAAAGGCCGAGTATGGACGTGAGCGCACATCAATCAACACGGTGATGTTGTTGTTGTTAAGTTGCTCAAGCATTGCGTCTGTCGTTCTTTTACCAATGCCGATGGTGTAAATTCTTAGCATAGAAACCATCCTGAAAGCTGTAAAAATGCACTGTTCTTCTCTTGCCAAATTGTCGAAGTTGAGAGTCGAATGATTGTGCCTTGAGGAATAACTTCGATCGTCAGGGCTTCACCAACATATTTAATATTATAGCCTTTCTTATGATTAACATACCGGTTGCCAACTAGAAAGAGAGGATCAGTACACCTCCAAAACCCAGTTGAGTTTTGGAGCCGATAAGCCTCATCTGCAAATGCGTACCAAGCGCCGCTCTGTGCTCGTTTTAACGGATGATTCTTTCCTGAAAAAGCAAATGCCACATTTGGAAAACAACCATCTGACACTAAATTTTTGCTTTTAAGTATCTTGCAGATTTCTCCATTAGTAATTTCTTTGGTTCTTCGATACTTCTGAACTGCGACATCCTCACGATGATGTGGATTATCAAGGTCAACTTTGGGTTCATATTCAACTAAGAACACATCCCCAACATTAAATGGACAGCTGTCTGCTGGCCAGAATGGTGGCTCTTTGGAGCGTTTTAATCTGACGTGTTCCATTGTTTCCAGATTAAGTCCTCCAACACAGATCATTTTTCCTGCTCTCGTGCGACCGAGTATCAGTACATTTGATTTCTGCATTTACGACACCCATATATTAAAATTCTAAATAATAATTCGGATTACAACTCATATCTAAGTCAAAAAGAGCTCTTCCCCCCTATTCCACCCTCTCCAATTCCCTCGCCAGCATCCAGCGTTTGACTGGCGAGCCTTCCGAAAACACAAACACGCCCAGTCCATGGAAAAAGACACCAACGCCCCATCCAAGCAATGGCCATTGATGCCAGCGGAACTTGGACGTTGCCAGATTCACCACATAAAACACCAGATTCCCGGCAATGTATATCGCTAAATGAAGGAAAAATCCCATCCGGATTCCAACCCGCCGTTTGGCAACCTTCAAATCGTCCTTATCTATCGGCATTTGTCACTGTCCTGAATTTAAGTCTATCCAAACAAAACATTTATATTACCATGACCTGACCTGACGTTTCAAGTCAAATCCAGAAACATTATCAGATTGAGCCTTCGCTTCCCGCCCGACCATCCTGAGTATCGCCACACACAGGCTTTGCCCCCGAACCATCAGATGCTCTGTTCAGGCAAGAAAATAAAATGATCAATCTCGCAAATTAAAACCGTTTGCGCCGCTTTTTCGCATTGCGGTTGCGGTCGTCTGTGGAATTATGGTCGCCGTTGCCCTGAAAATAGCCAGTCTTCTTGAGCTGAGCCAGTTCGCTGTCTTCACGGACGTGTCGGATGAAATTTGGGATGCCAGCCATCACTATCCAGGATACTAACAGAAAGAATCCCATCACGGACATGCGCCGCTTATCCTGGGTGTTTGCGTCGTCAGTGCTCACATCCATCACACCCCATTTAATCAGCAATGTGGCGCACAAAATGACAAATAATTCTAACAATCCACTAACAATCTTCACTATTTCTTCTCCTAAAATCTTTAGTCCATATCTCGGCGAATATTCCGGTCGCTGATTCGCGACAATGCTTCATCGTAACTTTGATTCCATTGCCAATTTCCAAACCCTTGTGTGGGTTAGTCAAGCGGACGATGGTCTCGATCACTGCCCACCTTCAGAACCAATGGTCAGCATCGGCTCGTGATATTCCGACGGCGAGCCCGTGCGTTTCTCTTGCTCATGAAGCATGAGCAAATTCCAAATCACATGGTCAATTCTTGAATAATCCATGCTCTCTGTCCTTTTTGTAGCCCACCACAATTCCCAGCAAGGCGTGAATGCGCTCGATCTTAACATCGCAACCGATAAAATTCAGAAACTTGATGTGAAAATCCACACTTTCAATGCGGTCGGTCAATCCGCCATCGTATCCAATTTCCAGCCATGATGACCGATGCTGTTCCGGCGGTTCAAACGCCATCAGATCGCCGATGACAATCCTGCCGCCCGGCTTGAGCATTGAGTACAATTTAACCATACTGTTCTCTTTGTACAATTGAGGCAGATGGTGCAATGAACGAAACACAAGTATTTTATCATAAACTTCATAGTTTTTCAAGCCTTCGATGGCATCAGGGCATTCCAGCTCGCCGAGGTGGAACTCAATATTTAACTTTCCTTCCTGTTTGGCTCGTTGACGGGCGATTCTGATGCTTTCCCGGCTGATGTCGAAGCCGACGATATGGTGGCAAAGTTTGGCAATTTCAAATGTCACCGCGCCAGTGCCGCAGCCAGCATCGAGAACGACATCCTCTTTGCCAACGCTGAGGTGTTTGACGGCATCATTGTAGAGCTCTTCATGCTCGTCGGTTGAGCTGATAACGCTGCCGCTACCGCCTAATGCAAGCGCGTCGAAAATGTGCCCCAAAGTGGCTGAATGATATGGGATTGACTCGATTTTCAGTTTCTGCTTCCTGTTAAACTGCCTGTCCCGCTTTCAGGGCAAGGAAAATTGAATGTGGTGAAAGGCGTTCTTTCATTTCAGAAATGACTTTTGCTTATTATCATTTCTGATAAACACCGGAGCTTTTCGCAAAGTCACATTAGTCATCTTTGAGAGGGGATATTGGATGTCTTTGCCGTTAATGATCTCTTCGATTGTAAGAATCTGTAGTCTTGGAAATGGAGTTGATTTAATCGGCGACTGATAAAATCCCGCACTACTGGCTTCAACAATCATCGGTTTTGTTGGCTTTTCAAGCGTAATTAAAACCCCGATCACCCCTTTTTCTCGGTCAACAACACCTCGTAAATCTCGCATATCCCTTACACTTACTTTACCAGATTTGACAGAAACAATAATCCTCTTACGTTTCTGAATTCCTTCATCATGAAAATCAATAAACCCATCTATTCCTTTATCGGGTCCCTTAATATTTCCCCGAAGCGGGAACGCGCCAACTGTCATCAACGCCCATGATTGAAATTGGAATCTATCCTGTTTTGCCAATGCTTCAGCGTCAGAAACGGTAATCGGAACTCCAAAAATATCATACTTATTTATCTTGGGAAATTGTGATTGCAGCCGGTTATTAATCAAGGCAATCGCAAGATACGTAATGTCAATCCCAATCCACTTCCTATTAAGTTTTTCAGCAACGGACACTGTCGTTCCACAGCCACAGAATGGATCGAGCACCACATCGCCTTCTTTGCTGCTGATTCTTAAAATATAGTCGAGTAGGTTCTCCGGCTTCTGTGTCGGGTAGCCAAGACGTTCCTGCGCCGCTCTGTTAATTGGTGAAAATGGATATCGTTGTGAATTGCGGTCATCAGCAAAATAAATCTGATTGTCCGCAAACTCGTTACCGCATGAAGGACAGACAGCGTTCCCCATTGAAGGCGCCAACCAATCCCTCGGTGCAATACCCACTGATTTATCAAAATAATCGCGATATACAAGGTCAGGATCAGTTCTCTCAAGTTCGATGGAAAGCCCCTGTTTCTTTAAGTAGATTCCCTTCTTTCCGCGAATTTGAAATATCCGACCGTCTTCGTCGGTATAATTGAATTTTTTCAATGTGCCGGGGCTGTATCTTGTCAGACCTTCAGATGCGTTAAAAGTATAGTCTGAGTTTTCGTCCTTAACATAAAACAATAAACAATCGTGCTTAGAATTATACTTCTTAACACTTCGCTCACGTTCGCGATAGCACCAGACAACTTCATTCTTGAAATTCTTTGGTCCGAAGATTGCGTCCAGAAGTACTTTCAGATAATGACTGGCAGTGGTGTCACAATGAAGATAAAGCGATCCAGTCGATTTCAACACTCGCCTCAATTCCATCAATCGAGGCGCCATCATCGTCAAATATGCCAGCAGATTACATTCACCCAGCATCTCTCTGAATGCGGACATTGCGCGAATTACAGGATCATTTCCGCATTCCGTGATTGACTGAAACACCAATGCAGTATGCTCATTCCAATGCCATGTGTCGTCAAAGGCTATAACCTGAGCTTCAGACAATGCTCCATCTTTCTCGTGATACATGATATTATATATCTGATTGCTATTGAAAGGTGGGTCAAGATAGATTAAATCCACGCTTTCATCGGCAATATATAATTTCATCACATCGAGATTATCACCGAAATAAAGGCTGTTCCTTTCATTCATCGCTCAGCGAGCCTCCCAGTTTACCAAAGTTTTTTTGTTTTGAATTCCTTAAATCCTTTTCAATCCTTCCCATCGAGAAAAGGATAGAATTCCATTTCAGTAGTCAGGTTTAGCTTGTGAATTAGCCAATCTTCTAGTGCAAGCCTAACATCAGAAATCATCTGAATGTTCCATTCAATTGGCTCATTCGTTGGATTAAGCCGGCAGATGAGATCAAATATCTCATTGTCCACAAAATCCTGCTGTTTGATCTGATCTGGTTCTAAGTCTTCCATGTGAATATATCTCTTAAGTTTAGGCAACACTCCCCATCCGCTGTGAATTCACTTCCAACCCCTCAATATAGCAATCTTTTCTTCGGCTTTCAAGTTAGTCATGGGAGCGGAATGATTACGCCATTATTGATATATAACAGCGAAAACTGTAAAAGATCGTTAAGATTCGCCTAAGTTTGATTTTTAAAACCAGCGATCTTTGCCAGAGCGTGAGATACCTTTTATATTAGATACTCTAAGTGTGAATGATCTAAAAATGTTTCAACCGCCCACAACAAGCCATAAACACAACAACAAATGCCCTTTATGCTGAAAAAATTCCTACAAAGTCTGGCATTGGCGCTCATTTTCGCTTCCCTTTTTACCGTCAATCAGCCTGCTGTTTGCGTCGCTGAGACTACGGAAGCAGATTCCAGCGACCAGACATCACAGCCTCTGCCCAATAGAACAACCTGGGAAAACATCGCCTACTACCCAACTGGCGTGTTTCTTCTGCCTGTAAAATATAGCCTTAAAGGATTAGGGCTGGCTGTCGGTTACATCGACACGACCAGAATTTCCCAGCGGATTGACGATTTCCTGCGTAGCGACAACGGCAAACGCCAAGCCAAGCCTATCTACTCAAATCGCACTGGATTCGGCGCGAGCTACTGCCAGCTCGGCATTCTTCCGGGCGACCTCGACCAGAGCATCCTGAAGGCATCGGCGGCATTATCACCCAGCCATGCCGGGAAGTTTGAAGCGGCATTCCAGCGGAAAAATGTCTGGCATGACATCAACGCGGAATTCCTGACGAGCTATCAACTTCTGGGCGAAGAGGCATACTTCGGCATCGGCACTGATCTGCCAGACACCAGCAAGCGCAAGTTTGGGCTGGGGCAGACTGTCGTTCAAGGCGCGGCATCATACGTTCCGCTTGAGCGCCTGACCACCTCATTTTCGCTGGGTTATGAGTTCTCTTACGTTGACAATGCAGACTTTGACAACCCGGTTGAGAGCATGGACGGATACCCGGACGAACTGGCACCGGGCGTTCACGATCAGGTCGGAATGATCGTTATAGCTTTAAGAGCGCGCTGGAAAGACCTCGACCGCCCCGGGCATCCGACGACTGGGAATGTAGCCACTGCCGATTTCAGCCTCTACAACGAATCCACCGACAGCAGGTTTGGCTTTGTGCGCTATGGTTTTGACGCGAAACATTATCAGCATCTTTTCTCGGATCGTGTGCTGGTGCTCCGCTTCGCCGCGCAAATGAACAATCCTTTCGCAGGGCATGACATCCCCTTTTATTATCTTGGCGAGCTTGGGCGCGAGGAAACGGTTCGTGGCTACCCTCGCGGCAGATTCCGCCACAGGGACAGAATGTTCAGCAGCGTCGAATACCGCTACCCAATCTGGCATCACTGGCGGGATTACGGGGTTGATTTCGCTCTCTTTGCCGATGTGGGGCAGGTTTCGCCGAATATCTTCAGCAAAATCGCGCTCGATAGCTTCCAGCCCGGCTTTGGTTTCGGCTTCCGGCTGTGGGATAAGGCAGGGCTTGTCAGTAGCCTTCAATTTGGCTTCAGCGACGAGCACGCCCGTGTTTATCTTTCGATTAACCCAGGGGAATGATGAGAATGATAAGCACAAACAACAACCAATACCCGCGTAAAATGTTCTACGCCTTGGCTCTCGCAGCGTTAATGATCACCGCCGGATGTGCTGGCTATACACCCTTCACGCCGCCTGAGCTACCGCCTGTTGACAGTCTGACCGTCGAACAACCGCAGTCAAACCGGCTGAAGAGCGACGGAACAGATTTCATTGACCAGCAGATTATCAATCAGGGCGAGCAGTCAATTGACCTGGGCAGGCAATTCCGCTGGCTGATGGGTTGCCCGAAAGAAGCTCTGAATGTGAATGCCTTCGACGAAGTTCAAAATTCGAGCTGGTTCACGAATCGCCTGTCGTTGCAGTCTGTTTCAGGCTCAAAAACAGCCGTCAATTATGACCTCTGGTCGAAGCCAAACATAACTCAGCCATTGACAGTGCTGAAGGCTATTCATCATGGCGGAACAGTTCGCCTGATAATTGAAGACAGTCGCGGCGACCGATACGAGCTTAAATTTGACCCGGTAGGATGCAATGGTCTTCACAGAGGCGCGGAAATGATCGGGGCGACAGCCCTCGCCGCCGCTGGGTACAATGTTCCGGAAGTATCCATCTGTTTTGTGCATCCACATTTGCTGAAAGTGAGTGAGCAATCTGAACTGCTCGATGACAAAGGCAAAGCACACCCCATGAGCGAAGCTGACCTCGCCGGGGTTCTGGCGGAAATTGAACTTCAGCATAACGGCTTGTTGCGATGTGTGGCTTCGAAAGCCATTGCGGGCAGTAGTTTAGGGCATTTTCAGTTCGAGGGCATCCGCAAAGACGACCCCAACGACCTCGTGCCCCATCAGCATCGGCGTGAGTTGCGCGGGCTGTACGTCATTTCCTCGTGGTTGAATTTTACAGATGTCAAAGCCTCCGGCACCATGGACAGCTTCGTCAAGGGCAGTGGCAGACCGCTGGTGAAGCATTATCTTACCAACTTTGACGCGATTCTTGGCAGTGGGGGCGCGGGGGCGCAACCTGTCTATCGCGGCTATGAAAACGACTTTGACCCGGCGGCGCTGGCGACACGGATTTTCTCCCTGGGGATGTACAACCCCGCTTGGGAGCATGTGCCAGCGGAAGTACAATATCCCTGCATCGGGCGTTTTCATTCCGCTTATTTTCAGCCGGATAAGTTCAAGCCGAGTATTCCCAACCCGGCGTTCAACAATTTGACTCCCCGCGATGGATTCTGGGGCGCTAAAATCGTCATGGCTTTCCGGGATGACGACATTCGCTCGCTTGTTGGGCTTGCCAATTATCCTGATTCAGCGGCGGAAGATTATCTGACCAAAACCCTGATTGAGCGGCGCGATAAGATCGGAGAATATTGGTTCAACAAGCTATCGCCACTTGACGACTTTGTTCTGAAAGACAACGGCGGTGGGTTGCAGGAGCTTCATTTTGACGATCTCGCCATCCGCTATGGTCTGGCGGATGAAGCGACTACGGTTTACCGTTGTGCTCTGAAGCTGAATGGTCAGAAGGTCAGCGTTTTCCCCGGCTTGCGCGGGCGGGATGTTGTCAGCGGTGAGCGCGTGCTACAACTTCCAGACCCCAGTGAGCTGGCTTTCCGCATGATGACCCGCTCGGAGCCGGTTCAACAGTGGGAAGTATCGCTGACGGTTAAGCGTGTAGATGGTGACTGGTTGCCTCCTGTCAAGATTTATCTTGAGGTTACCCCCGAATCCGGCAAGCATCGCATTATTGGCTTGCATCGCGAGAACTGAGTGGGGTTGAGTTTAACCACCAAGGGCACAAAGAGCACAAATTATTTTTAATGAGTGTTCTCGGCTAATTCCACAGCGTACAAGCGTCCGCTGTCATGCCAGCGAAGGCTGGGATCCATCGCTTTGAGATTGTATTTTCCCTAATCTGTTTTCTCTGTGAAATCTGTTGTGAATTAAGAAAATACCTTTAAACTCACAATCTGGGTTCCCGGTCAAGCCGGGAACGAGGCGGAGAGGGGATGAAAGCATTGGGTTCCTGCCTTCGCAGGAACGACAGATCGTTGAGCATTGGCTACCATGTCCGGACAAGCCCGGACATGTTTAACATAACGTATTCAACAGCGGACAAAGTCCGCTGTCATCCTCGCGAAGGATGGCATCCATCGCTTTGAGATTGTATTTTCCCTAATCTGTTTTCTCTGTTAAATCTGTTGTGAATTAAGGAAATACCCTTTAGGCTCTCAACCTGGGTTCCCGGTCAAGCCGGGAACGAGGAGAAGAGGGGATGAAAGCACTGGGTTCCTGCCTTCGCAGGAACGACAGATCGTTGAGCATTGGCTACCATGTTCGGCTTGCCCGGCCATGTTTAACATAACAGAAACAGCGGACAAAGTCCGCTGTCATCCTCGCGAAGGATGGCATCCATCGCTTTGA
>CAZAGU010000029.1:0-2666 GCA_964484805.1 uncultured bacterium | reverse complement strand
AACAGCGGACAAAGTCCGCTGTCATCCTCGCGAAGGATGGCATCCATCGCTTTGAGATTGTATTTTCCCTAATCTGTTTTCTCTGTTAAATCTGTGGAAGAAATTCTTTTAAGGAAAAATGACCTGAAAAAACGTTCCTAAAACATACAGGATACATCATGCACAAAATGATTTTCAGTTTGCTATTAGTATTTTTCACTCTGGTTTCAATCGGTAATACCGTTGAACCTATCCCACGCGAACAATACCTGGAATTTGCACGGGAATCCGCGGATTGGACGTGGGATAATCAAGATTCCTTGATTACAAAATGGAAAGGTAGATTCGACGAAAAATCGGTCTTCGGTTATCAGCCGCCGCCCTATCTGCTCGACATGGCGACCATTTACGCGACGCTTTATGACACAGAAAACAATCCCGAATATGCCAAGCGTGTCAAGAGCATTTTGTTGAACTACGCCGATTATCGCAAAATGTATCCAAAGTGGGCTAAGGACGCTCGACCGGATTACGGCAATGGCGTGCCAGCGTTGCCGGACTTTTTCTCCACGATGCGCTACATCAAGCCATATTACTATCTCAATTCACACGGTTTGTTCACTAAAAAAGAACAGAAACAAATCGAAGAAGTGATCGCGCACAGCATCGCTTATCTGCTTCAGGCTCAAGAGTGGGGCGCCATGAACCGCTCGGCGCTTCGAGCTGAAACGTTGGCTTGGGCAGTGCGAACCTTGCCGAATCATCCTGACTGCGGCAAATGGAGGAACTATGCCGATGCGCTTCGTTCCGATAACTGGGGACAATGGGAGATCGAAGACGCTCAGATTTACCATGCGGTCTGGCTCTATGCCCTGCTCGGTTGTGCTGATGCAAATCAAGATTTGGACGGGCTGTTCCACACACCAGAAATGTTTTATTACGCCCAGTATTTCCTCAATCTGATGTGCCCGGATGGCATGATTCCTGACTTTGGCGACGCTAACTGGCGAGCAAATTGGGCTCGCTATCTGATTTTCTTCGAGGCGGCTGCCAAGGCGTACAATGATCCCGAATTGAAGTGGGCAGCATCAACTATCGCTCAAAAGTTTATCAACTTCGATAAAACCACCAGTGTTGGCTTAGGCTATCTTCTGTTTGATGCCTATCGTTTCGGGACGAACGACGTTCAGCCTGTTGCTCCGACATCCGGCAGCGCTGAAGTTATGGACGACATGGTGGGAAAGAAGGTCGTCTTGCGCAACGGCTGGGATGAAAATTCCACCTACCTGCTCGTGAACTACCGCGATGAAGGCGACGGCGGCAAGTTGTTCCGCGATTACCTCCGCGATGGCATCTGCGTCGAGGAAGAAAAAATGACACATGGTCACGCCGATGAAAACAGCATCGTCAATATCATGTACAAGGGCTCGGTGTTGCTCGCTGACGGCGGCTATCGCGATTACATGCCCAGCGGACCCTACGGCGCATATCGGCAGGATTATTTCCACAATCGTCTCTGTGTGCGCGCCGAGAAAATCTACATGGGTCAAAAAGAGGGCGAATATCGCTACAGCCCCACCGACCACCCCGCCATCGAAGGACAGAACATTATTGACTTTATTCACAATTCCGGCGCATACCGGGAAGTTCGCACGCGGAAGATCGACTTCCTGACCTTTGATGATTTCGACTACAGCCGCACGCGCGTTATTGACGATCGCATGGGCTACAAATCCGACCGCGTCGTCGTTTATGTGAAAAATCCTGAGCTGTTCGTGGTGTTCGATGTGCTTAAAGCCACCGAAGAAGAATGGCTCACGGGCGCAAACCTCTGGCACACCCGCAAGATTGTCGATCAGGGCGAGCATTGGTACGACACGCAGATTGATTCGCTCTACCGCTATGATGTTTCCAGTGACAACAGCCTGCTGATTCACTTCCCCAAGAATCATTACCGCCTCGAGAGCGTTACACCTGAACGTCGCGACTACAAATATGCCTTGGTGATCACTGAATATTCCGGGCAGCATTTCGAGCTTGGGCAGACAATTGGCTTCGCGACGGTGTTGACACCTCATCCTAATGGCGCTGACCTGAAGCCCTTGATAGACAGAATTCGCTACGTGTCGCCGGAGAACGATATGGATGGCATGGCGGTTGAAATCACCACGGACGACGGCGTGATTCTGGTGGGCGTGAAGAACGACTTGCGCATGGACATGGTGCGCGACTATCGCCGCCCCCGCTATACGTATGAAGCGGGCAAGATCGTTTACGGTCCGATGGAAACGAACGGCGACTTTTTCTATGCTCGCAAGACGAAGAAGGAGCTTGCGTTTACAGTAGTTAATTTGACGAAGGCGATCTACAACGGGCAGGAGCTATACAGCCAGCAATCCGGCTATTTCGGATTGTCGTTTGATGCCAGCCCCGACACCGAAGGCTACGGCAAAGCTCGCTACTGGCGCGATGTTGTGAAGGTGAAGTAGGGGTGATGGGAAAAGCAGAAGACTGTTGCAATAATCTAAAAAGTGTAAATCAAGAGAATCATCTCGTATTTATTGATTTGCATTTTTGGAAATTTCTCGTTATCGTATCAAGATACTAGGGATTCGTTTATTTTTGGCGAATCCCTAGGAGTCTGGTTCGAAACCCCTATTTCCAGCACACTACTCAAATGTCTATCC
>CAZAGU010000028.1:0-28791 GCA_964484805.1 uncultured bacterium | reverse complement strand
TACGAGCAATCTCATAGAAGTTCGAGTATCACCTTCACAATATACGAGCGCGCCAGTCGCTCCCCTTCCCTTCGTACCGGCGAAAGCCGGTACCCAGAGAAACGTTTTCAGGGATTTCTTCCTTATCTGTTGTGCGTCTCTTTTTTTTCTCTCAATGCGATGGATACCTGCCTTCGCAGGTATGACAGCGGACAAAGTCCGCTGTTTTATAGTTAGGATAAACATGTCCGGGCAAGCCAGACATGCCACCCGGCATTCCCACGCAGGAGCGTGGGAACGAGTATAAACGCCATCAACCATGGAGCGCGCCAGCCACACCCTAAATTGTCATTCCCGCGAAAACAGGTTCGCAGAAATTTTCCCCCATAAATGATCGCCCACCAAAATTTCATGGAACAATTTTTCGCTTCGTACTGTATATTGTACCCTACGATAAATCAGCATACTTGGCTGAGCTAATTTACTTAGAAACTTTGAGATGACCCACAACTTCGATGTGATAATTATCGGCGCGGGAGCCGCCGGCTTGATGGCGGCCGGAGCAGCGGCGGAGCAAAGCGCTCGCGTGCTTTTACTGGAAAAAATGAGCCGCCCCGGGCGCAAGCTACTGATTAGCGGCAAAGGGCGTTGCAACCTGACCAACATCGCGCCGCCTGAAGAATTTATCAAACACTTCGGCAAGAATGGACAGTTTCTCAGGCAGGCGTTCAACGCCTTCTCGCCAGACAAACTGGTCGCCTTCTTCGCCTATTTAGGAGTAGAGACGGTCAATGAACGTGGTGGACGCGTGTTCCCAGTCAGCCAGAAAGCACTTGATGTCGTGGATGCGCTACAAAACTGGGTGGTGAACAGCGGCGTGAACATCAGCCCAAACACCGATGTCGAGAGCCTGCTGATGGAAGACGGACGATGCGTTGGCGTTCATATCCGAGGCGTTGAAAAACAACCGGGGAGAGACATATACGGAAAAACAGTCATCATCGCCACGGGTGGCAAGTCTTACCCAGCGACTGGTTCGACGGGCGACGGCTACCGGCTTGCCGAGTCGGTTGGTCATACTATCTTGCCGACCATGCCCGCACTGGTGCCGCTGATGACCGAGCCGAAGCCAAAGGGCGATTTAGTTGGCTTATCGCTGAGAAATATCAACGCCCAGCTTTGGATTGACGGCAAAAAACACAGCGAGCAATTCGGCGAAATGGAATTCTCGCGAAATGGGCTGACTGGTCCAGTTATTTTAACGCTCAGCAAACAGGTCGTTGAAGCCCTGCATAAAAAATCGAAAGTGGAAATCGTCCTCGACTTGAAACCCGCGCTCAATGTTCAGAAGCTCGACCGACGGCTCCGGCGCGATCTGGAGCTACTCGGAAAGCGGCAGTTTGGCAATATCCTGAAAGGGCTCTTGCCAGTGATGATGATTCCCTATTGCATCGCGCAAACGGGAATTCCCTACGCGAAATATGGCAATCAGGTTTCCAGTGAAGAGCGCAAGCGGTTGCGCATCTGGCTGAAAGAATGCCGCTGGAATGTTACAGGACATCGCTCGTATGCTGAGGCAATTGTCACCGCTGGCGGTGTGAAGCTCAGCGAGATTAACCCCCGCACGATGGGCTCAAGATTGGTCGAAGGTTTATATTTCGCTGGCGAAGTAATCGACGTGGATGCTGACACCGGCGGGTTCAACCTGCAAGCGGCGTTCTCAATGGGCAGGATGGCGGGGCAAGCCGCGGCTGAATTTGCGACGAGGGACTGATGTTCCTGCCGACTACCAAAGCCGAGCTTGCTAAACTGGGCTGGGGTCGCCCCGATGTTATTCTCGTAACCGGCGACACATACATCGACAGCGCTTACATCGGAGTGGCGGTCATAGGTCGCGCTCTGGAAGCCGCGGGATTCCGTGTGGCAGTGATAGCTCAGCCCGATGATAAAACCAACGACATTAGCAGACTAGGGGAGCCGAAGCTGTTCTGGGGGGTGACCGGCGGAAGTGTGGATTCGCTGGTTGCAAATTACACAGCGACATTGAAACGCCGCAAGAGCGACGACTTCACCCCCGGCGGCGAAAACAACCGCCGCCCCGACCGCGCGACGATTGCCTACTCAAATCTCATCCGGCGATATTTCAAGAACACCGTGCCGATTGTGCTCGGCGGCATCGAAGCCAGCTTGCGACGGATCGCTCACTATGATTACTGGTCGAACAAGGTCAGGAAGTCCATTTTGTTCGATGCTAAAGCCGATTTTCTGGTCTATGGCATGGGCGAAGCCACTGTCCGCCAATTGGCCAAAGCTCTGCGCGATGATGGCGATGTAAAATCAATTCACGGGCTTTCCTACATCGCTAAAGAGCCGCCGGAAGACTACACCGAGCTACCATCTTTCGAGGATGTAAAAAGCGACAAAGCGAAATTTATCGAAGCTTTCCGTATATTCAACCGTAACAACGACCCACTATCGGCGAGCGGCTTGTTTCAGCGGCAGGACACGCGCTATCTGGTGCAGAATCCACCGCCGGCACTCATGACCACGGCAGAATTGGATCAGGTTTTTGAGCATCCTTATGAAAACGATGTTCATCCATATTATAAAGCTCAAGGCGTTGTCCGCGCGCTGGATACGATCAAGTACTCGATCACGACCCACCGCGGCTGTTACGGCGAGTGTAATTTCTGCGCCATAGCAATACACCAGGGCAAGACCGTTGTCAGCCGTAGTGAAGCCTCGATTTTGCGCGAAGCTGAAGGATTCGCCCGCGATCCGAAATTCACGGGTGTCATACGCGATGTTGGAGGCCCCACCGCAAATATGTATGGCTTCGAGTGCGAGCGCAAGTTGCTGAAGGGCAGTTGTGCCGAGAAGCGGTGCTTGTATCCGAAAGTGTGTAAGAAGCTGCTACCGAATCACAGCCGCCAGATTAATTTGTTGCGCAAGTTACGCCAGATCAATGGCGTGCGCAAGGTTTTCGTCGCTTCGGGGATTCGCCCGGATGTCGCGCTTGGTGATAAACAGCGCGGGCGGGTGTACATCGAAGAAATCGTGCGTCATCATGTTTCGGGGCAGTTGAAGCTAGCTCCGGAGCATTCCGACGAACGCGTTCTGAAAGCGATGGGCAAACCGGGCTCTGACTCGTTGCTGGAATTCCGCAAGATATTTAACGAGGTTTCGAAGAAGGTCGGCAAGAAGCAGTTTCTGACCTATTATTTAATTGCGGCGCATCCGGGTTGCAGCGAGGGCGAGATGCGGTCGTTGCATGGCTTCGTGCGATCGGAGCTTCGGCTGATGCCGGAGCAAGTGCAGGTTTTCACGCCTTTGCCCTTGACATGGTCGGGGGTGATGTATTATACTGAGCAGAATCCTTTCACGGGCGAGCAGATTTTCGTCGAGAAGAGCAACCACCGGAAGCAGTTGCAGAAGGAAATCATCACAGGGCGCGGGCGATAGAAGCTTGTCAAACAGCGGACAAAGTCCGCTGTCATTCCAGCGCAACAAGCTGTCCGAGAATAGGAAATCATACCAGGTCACGTCGCTCCGGCGAAAGCCGGAGCCCAGAATGAGAGTTTTGGCATTCCCACGCAGGAACGTGGGAACGAGTAGCACCCACTAATCCACCTTGTTCCCATGCTCCTGCGTGGGAACAATTATTAATCTGTTTCACCTGTCGTTCCTGCGAAGACAGGTTTCCATCGCTTTGCGAGGGGTAAAAAACGCACAACAGATTTAACGAATTAAACGGATTTTTTAAGGAAAAATAACCCTGAAAATCAAAACTGGGTTCCCGCTTTCGCCGGAACGACAGCGCATGGTGAATTTGATGGTCTCAATTAATTCGAGAATGCCGGCTAACGATACAGCGGACAAAGTCCGCTGTCATTCCAGCGCAACAAGCTGTCCGAGAATAGGAAATCATTCCAGGTCACGTCGCTCCGGCGAAAGCCGGAGCCCAGATTGAGAGTTTAAAGGTGTTTCCTTTATTCACAACAGATGCAACAGATTGAACAGATTAGGAACAATCCAATATTTATATGTGTAATCTGTGGATGCGTTTCTTGTAAAGAAGAATGACATTAAAAAAGAAATTCTGGGTTCCCGCCTTCGCGGGAACGACAGCGTGGGAGTATTTGCAGGTCTCCAATAGATACAGAATGCCAAAATCCCTAAACTCCTCGTTCCCGAGCTTGACCGGGAACCCAGATTGAGAGTTTAAGGCATTAACCACCAAGAGCACAAGGCACACGAAGGTTTGTAAAGTATCTTTAATCTGTCTAATCTGTGAAATCTGTGGAGGAAGTCCTTTTTAGGTGAGAAAAAAGGGAACGACGGCACAAAACACAAGAAAAATTCAGCGGTTAGGCATACTTAACCGCCATAAACATAGAAAACGAGACAAAAATGAGTGACAAAAATACACCCGTTACAATCGTCATGTCCGCGATCAGCGGTTATGGCTTTTACTATCTGAAAGCACTGTGGGACGAAGTCTCCGCCGAAAAAGCCCAACTAGTCGGCGTGGTTGATCCTACGCCTGAGCGGTCGGAGCATTTCGCCGAGATTCAAAAGCGCGGCATTCCGGTTTTTCCCAGCATGGAAGCCTTTTACGAAGCTGGCAACAGCGCCGACTTGGCTGTCATCTCATCGCCGATACACTTCCACGTGGATCAGAGCATCGTAGCATTAAAAAACGGCTCAAATGTGCTGTGCGATAAACCTCTGGCGGCATCGGTTGACGACGTGGACAGACTGATTCAAGCACGCGACGAATCCGGTAAATGGGTGCGCGTTGGCTATCAGTGGTCATATTCCAAGGCGATACAGTCGCTCAAGGCTGACATCATATCGGGCAAATATGGCAAGCCACTTCAGGCGAAGACGCTGTGTCTGTGGAGCCGCGACGACGCATACTACGCTCGCAATTCCTGGGCGGGGCGAGTTACAGCCTGCGAAGGCGCTCCTGTGCTGGATAGCCCGGCGAACAACGCGATGGCACATTTCCTGCATAATCTGCTCTATCTGCTGGGCGATACCACCGACCGGAGCGTTCAGCTTGAGGAAGTATCGGCAGAATTGTTCCGGGTTTACGATATTGAAAACTATGACACTTGCATGGCGCGGATGCACACTATTGGCGGCACGGAAATCCTGTTTTACGCATCGCACGCAACGGAAGGCTCGACGGGACCTGTATTTCATTTGATTTGCGAAAAGGGGCGGATCATTCTGGATCACCCGGAAAACGAGATCGTCGGGCAGTTGGACAGCGGCGAGGTGTTATACTACGGCAATCCTGACGACGACAATCAGTTCACCAAGCTGTTTGAGGCGATTGACGCGGTGCGGGAACCGTTGCCAGTAAATTGCGGGGTTGAAGCGGCGCGGGTGCAGACTGTGGCAATGGCGGCGATGCAGCAGGCATCACCGGTGGTCAAGCCTTTCCCGCCGAGCATGATCGTTCGCGACGAGGAAGCGGGGCGGCGCTGGGTGGATGGTCTCGACACCGCCATACTGAGGATGTATCGCCAGGGCTTGATGCCGCTGGAGGCGGGCTACGCCTGGGCTCTGAAGGCGAAGTAGAGGATTGAAAGATAATTGCCATGAAACCAGTGTCGCAAGGCACTGGTTTTGGGGTTTTTGGGGCGGGGGAACATTACCTATCAGCAGTGATCTCAACAGGAATTTTAGCCTCAACTTTTATAAGCACTGGCGTGTAAATGTCAACATCCAGTTCTGGCGTTATAATGGAAACAATTAACGAATAACGACATTTGCTATTCCAACGGTTCAAATGAGGTCGTTCTCGCCACCAGCCAACAACTGGGTAAACCACAATTAGATTTGATGCAGCTAGATCAGCCGCATTACCTTTCCAAATGTCTGAATGAATTGAGCCAACACTTCTTGCTTGAGTACCAATTTTCCAGTTATCTGTTCCGCTAGTTCCTGGATGTCCATCATCTTCCTCACGTGCTTGTGCATTAACACGCTTCATAAAATCCTCTTCGGATTCTCCAGCGCCGTTTATATCAAACCTGAGTCCGTGGGAGGCATACCTATATTTTTTCTTCCAGCCTATTTCGCCTGGACTTGGTTCAACAAAGTAAGAAAGGGTAATTCGCATACTCACTTCCTGTTCAGCCAATTCTTCTAGTATATCCTTAGGCCAAGGCAGATTATAGAAATGCATCTCATTCATTCCATAGTTTTCCTTTTCATTCTTGGAATAAGGTTGTATCGTCGATTCGGAAATCAGTGTCAGAGTATTCTTCGCGCAATATAATGCACGATCTAAATCGGGTATCCCATAACCACATATTCTTAACAGTTGCCCATAAGAACCTTTTTTCTCATCATGTAAAAATTGCTCTCGCATGGTTGGTGTCCAATCTGCCGAGTGTACAATCAGCCCTCGAATAGTTTCTGGCCAAGCTTCGGGATAAAGTACTTGAATCTTAGCCGCCATTAAAGCGGCTTGGGCTGAGGCAGCGCTTGTGCAATCAAATGCTCCAAAATGTGCAACACTAGTCTGGTAATATGTCGAAAGTAACTTCAAATCATCTGTGGCGAAAATTGCTTCATCAGGTCCACGAGCGACATTCCCACCTTCAAAAACAACTTCGGGCTTAATTGGCCATTGTTTTTGCCAAGGCAGGGATGTTGAACTAAATGGCGAGAAACCTCCTTCTGGCGCTATTGGTTCATAAGATTTAAGGTATGGATCTGTAATCAGTGTCTTATGAGTTGATGCACCTACAGTCAGAGCATTCCAAGCTTGCCCTGGATCCTGGATCTCTTTTGTCAAATTTGATTTGAAATAATTATTCCAGTCAGATTTATCATCGATATTTCCTCCACTGATAATAATCAATCGCTGTTTCCCATCTTCTGCTCCAGATGCGAGTTTATCAATTTCACCAGACCAGGAAGTAGGCTTGCCTCTTCCGGTATTCTCCTCTTCAGGATTCTCATATGCTGTAATAGCCATACAAATTATTCGCAGTCGATCAGGCGCTTCGATCTCTGCTCGAGCGATTCCTTGAGCAGAGATTGCACCCCATAAATGTTTTGGATTGGGTTCAGAGTCAGGTGATGGAAGTATCATGACAGATTCTAAACGATGTTCAATAATTAATGGTGCCGCTGGATTGTTCAGAACATTTAATAGATCACCATAGATCGCTGTACCTGCCATTAGTGTGCCGTGACCACTATGGTCAGAAACACCCCAATCTGGGTTTTGAGTGTGAAGATCAGAATTGTTAAGAACTGGCGCTAATAAAGGGTGACCGTTGTTAATCCCAGTATCCAGAATGCATACTGATACATTTTGGTCATCTGTGAACTCACAACGTTTTAAGATTTCGTCAACATGTTTTGCTTGATCTACGTTCTCTAATTCTATAAAATAGCTAGCAATCTTCTTTGCAGGACGAAATTCTGCAACATTATCTGATTGCGTTATCAGTTGCTCTAACTGCTCCCGGTTCGCTTTGATGAGTAAAACGGTTCTCTCAGGGAATTTTATTTTGTCTTCTTGTGATTCAATACCTAAATCCTCCAATTCGTCTTTGCCACTGGCTAAGGTTTCATCTTGTTCGCTGTTAATCCACAATTCAACCCATTCTGCTTCATTTTTTGGAATTTTATGCTTATCATCCTCTTGCCAGAAAGATTCCAGCACTGCAAGCCTTATGTCCGAAATACTGTTGATTAACTTTTGGTTTTTGGGTTTGCCAGTGATTGTCAATTTTTCAGCATAATCGGTAATTTTCTTTAGCAAATGCCCACGTTTGTCATTCGGCACATAGATCGTTGCCAATGTTTGTTCTTGATCCCCCTCGCCCGATTTCCGGACATTGAGTAATCGAATTCCTGACCTTTTTGCTTCCAGACTCTGGTACTCCAGATCACAACCAGATTCGCCTTTGAACTCAATATACGTTCCTGCTCTATCGGTATGAGCAACAGCTTGCTTATTCTCTGATGCTAACCACGTTACCTCAAGTTGTCGCCTAAGATAATCACTATGAAGTATTCTGTCTCGTATAAGAGTCTTAGGTTCATCAAATCCTCTTCCTTTAAATCCCGTTGTCTCTGTTGGACCAGGTAAAAAAATATGCTTGAATGTTTTATCATTCATTAGTTATCTCCGAATCATTTTGTATATGCGCTCTGCCTCTCTTTAAGCATTTTTCTCAATGAGTTAGAGCTGACTTTTAATTTATTGTCTAAGATGACTTGCTTAATAGCATCCCGGCAAGCGTGGTCAATTTCAGATTGGCTTAAACCGTCGCTATCTTGGATTACTGATTTCCATGAAAACTTTGCCGATTGGAATCCCGCCATTACGTTCTGGATCAATCTCTTCCGTTCGGCTGATTCAGGATTTGAATAGTAGAGAACATCGTCGAAGCGTCTAAATAAAGCTCGATCTAAGAGTTTAGGTGTATTCGTCGCCGCAATAACCAAGCTATCAGATGTATCCTGCTCGATGAATTGCAGAAATGCGTTTAGAACTCGACGCATTTCCCCAACGTCATTATCGAGTGATCTCTCACCGCCAATGGCATCGAATTCATCAAATAGATAAACTCCCATTTCGCGTTGCATTAAATCAAATATTTGGCGTAATTTTGCGCTTGTTTCGCCCATGAACTTTGTCACCAAACGATCCACTTGGATTGTGTACATTGGTTGTCGTAACTCATGTGCGAGTACTCGCGCAGTCATTGTCTTTCCAGTTCCGGGCGGACCTATCAGGAGGATTTTTCGGCGGTGAATTAATCCGTGAGCTTTCAATTTGTGCCGTTGCCTATACTCGTGAAGAATCCTATCTATTCGATCATTCATGGAAGAGGGTAAAACGAGAGATGCCTTAGAGGTTTCAGGTTTTTCAATTAAAACCAAACCTTGCATATCTTTAGGAATTTGAAAAACAATGGATTGTTTTTGACTCTTGGCTTTATCCACGATGTTGCGAATATCGTGAGCTAACGCTCCATGGCCAATACCTGCCTCGTGTGCTGCAATCTGGAGTGCTAACGTAAAGAATCTCTCGGACTCATCTGTGAAATGAGATTTTATCAGAGATCTTATTTGATCAGCAGTTGGCATACAGCTCCCTTGTTGTGCAGTTGTTATGGAGTTGGTTTTCTTTTAGGAGGAGTTCCTCTCCACCCAAAATCCCTTCATCCCTAAAGTAACAAGATTATCCGTAATTCTCAATAGTAATTAATGACTTGCGACATCTGTTTAACAATACAAGCTATTTCCCCCTCCCCAAAAAAAGCCATGACCTCTTCCCAGAGATCATGGCTTTTTCGTTATAACCTAAGTCTGCAAAGACTCAACTTTCCTCGATCCATATCTGATGCTCATGGAGATTGAGATTAAAGAGAAAAACATCAAAATCGCCGCGGAACTGCTTGAAACTGCATACCAGCAGGCATTAAATATGATCCTCGACAAGCAGGGGAAATGGCCGGATGATCTACCATGGGGATGGCAGGAAAACCGGCATATCATACGGACATTGCTGAATAAAGCGATTTTCTTCTGGACAATGGAACAACGAACTGAAGCGCGTGACCTGTTTACGAACTTGCTTCGCTCAAATCCGATGGACAATATCGGGGCTCGGGATTTTCTTCTGGCAATACTCATGGAAATGAGTTATCCTAAATTTCAGGAAAAATTTGACCGAAATGGTTCGTATGATCAGGACTAAACAAACTGGTTTGCGACCAACCACAAAAAATTCCCCGAAGATTTCGCCTGTTGGGATAAGTGGCGGAAACAACAGGGGCTGTAAAAAGCAAGCAATGTCTAAGAGATTGGTGTTAGTTGAATTATTTACACAGTCACTATTTTGGTCTGTGGACTAAATCCTTCTCGCGATGATGGTGTGGCAAGTGGTGTGGCATGTCCGGCTTGATCGGACATGTTTCACATAGCTCACTCTACTGAGCCGTAGCCCGGAAGCGACTGCATTCCGGGGTAAATGTCTAGGGATGAATGCGGTGGGTTCCTGCCTTCGCAGGAACGACATTAAGGAAGAATGACCCTGAAAATCAAAACTGGATTCCCGCCTTCGCTGGAATGACAGCGTATGAGGTTGTTGGCGTGCTCCAGAATTGGGAGGGTGTGTGACCTCGTTCCCACGCTCCCGCGTGGGAATGCCGGAGCGACAGCGCAGTGGTGAATTTGACGATCTTAACTTATCGAGAATGCCAACGACATTAAGCTCCACCACCCGTCATTGCGAGGCGGGCTTTAGCCCAACGAAGCAATCTGCGTTTCGGGTGGTGCTTCCGGGTGGCATGTCCGGCTTGATCGGACATGTTTCACATAGCTCACTCTACTGAGCCGTAGCCCGGAAGCGACTGCATTCCGGGGTAAATGTCTAGGGATGAATGCGGTGGGTTCCTGCCTTCGCAGGAACGACATTAAGGAAGAATGACCCTGAAAATCAAAACTGGATTCCCGCCTTCGCTGGAATGACAGCGTATGAGGTTGTTGGCGTGCTCCAGAATTGGGAGGGTGTGTGACCTCGTTCCCACGCTCCCGCGTGGGAATGCCGGAGCGACAGCGCAGTGGTGAATTTGACGATCTTAACTTATCGAGAATGCCAACGACATTAAGCTCCACCACCCGTCATTGCGAGGCGGGCTTTAGCCCAACGAAGCAATCTGCGTTTCGGGTGGTGCTTCCGGGTGGCATGTCCGGACAAGCCCTGCCATGTTTATCCTAATTGTATTTTTCCCTAATCTATGTAATCTATTGTGAATTAAAGAAAATATGTGCGACGATAATTGATTTTATTTGTCATTCTACTTATATTTAATAAGTTTGACAAAGGAGTACAAATGATTCCCATTTTTCTGAGTTACCCTAAACCATTTCTACCAAGTCAAGAAAACTTCATCAAATATGTGAATTCATATTTAAAAGGGAGGGGATTTGATCCAAGGACATTGGGGGTAAATGAATATGATATGGAGGCTCCATTAAACTCCATTAGGCGCATGATAACAGAATCACATGGTTTGCTATCCATTGCACTAAAAAAAACACTCGCAACTGGTGTAATACGGCGACCAGGTTCAGCAATTGTTCCTCCTCCAAATGACAATACTACTGAAACAAATTCTATCGAACCTGAATTTGAAAATGTTTGGTTTACTAGCCCTTGGTGTCATATAGAGGCAGCAATGGCTTACCAGATTGGCTTGCCAATTCTCATTTTAAGAGACAAGGGTGTTTTCGTTGAAGGCGTGTTGGATAAGGGTGCCGTTGGCTTATATATGCCTGAAATTGATATTGACAACGAACAGCAGATGTATTTTGAGACCGAAGAGTGGAAAGATTTGATTGGCCAATGGGAAGGCTACGTCAGATCAGTTGTTAAATCCAAAGGCAACCCACCAAAACTTTATTAAATTTTCAGGAGGTTACATGTTAAGGAAAGTCAATTTGTTCATAAGTCATTCATGGTCTTATGGAGATGCGTATGAGCGGTTAGAAAGCCTTTTACGCAACAGACCATACTTTGATTTTAAGAACTATTCTATTCCCAAAGATAATCCAATTCATAATGCGCCAACATCTCCTGATTTATACCAAGCTATAAAAAGACAGATGGCACCATGTAGTGTAATCATCATCATGGCTGGTAAATATGCAACATATAGTGATTGGATTCTGAAAGAAATAAAGATTGCGAAAACGGAGTTCGCAACCCCCAAACCCATCGTTGCTGTCACGCCTTGGGGTGCCCAGCAAATTTCAACCATTGTAAGAGATAGTGCAAATTCAATCGCGAAATGGAATACTGATTCAATTGTTGAGTGTATTCGTGATTTGATTTAACTATGCCAGATCAAATCTCAGAGCAAGACAACAAGCGTATTAGAGCCAACCTTCTTGGTATTGGAAAAGAAGACTATGGTTCTGAATACCAGACTCATATACTTGCTATCTATCAAACCTATGTAGAGATGGTTGATCGATTGTATGCGAGAAGATTGTCCTCAAATAAATTTTTCTTAAGCATCAATACTGCAATGATTGCGCTTTTGGGGTATAAGAGTGCTTTAACAACCAACAACGTTCCATTCATTTTAGTCATTGTAATCGCTGGATTAACCTTAAGTGTCGCTTGGTTTTTTTATATACGGTCAAATAGAATTTTGAGAGAAAATGCCTTTCGAGTAATCCATGAGATTGAAGCACACCTTCCCATTAGATCATATTATGCCGAAAACGAAATAAATAATTCTTCAAAATATATAGGATTCACTCAAATCGAGAAATTTATTCCTTGGGTTTTTTTTGCAATATTCACATTCATTGCTATTTCAAATCTGATCACTATCATAAAAGCAACCTAACCTAGTTTCGCACTCCCCCCTCTTACCCCATCCGTTTCCTTTTCGCGAGGAACTCGAACAGCGCCATTCCGTAAGGCGTGTCCGTGCTGAACAGGTGGTAATCTATCCGCTCAAGCCGGCAGCGATACGCCATGTTGTCCACAAACTCCCGCACCATCTTGCGATAGGCGTCGCGAATGTGCCACGGTCGGCTCGGCAATATCTGACCGCTCTCCATGTCCTTGAAGCGAGCGTCGCGCGGGAAGGCGAAGCTCAGCTCCATTGGGTCGAGCACCTGAAACACTAGAATCTCATGCCCCACATGCCTGAGTGCCTTCAGCGCCGGCAAGACCTCGTCCGGGTCGTCGAGCAGGTCGGAGATCAGCACCACCAGCCCGCGCCGCCGCACCCGCTCGGCGATGTTAAACAGCGAGCTCGACACCTTCGTCTCACCCGCGGTTTTCAGTCCCTCCAGCGTGCCGGCGATTGTGTCCAGCCAGCCCAGCGCCGAATGTGGCGGCAGGATGTTCGTCACCCTGTCCGCAAACGACACCAGCCCCACAGCATCCCGCTGGCGCAACAACAGCAAACTCAACGCCGCCGCCAGCGATGCCGCGTAGTGAAATTTGCTCACTTCCGCCGAAGCATAGCCCATCGAGCCCGAATGATCGACGCAGATATACGCCTTGAGGTTGGTCTCCTCCTCGTACTGCTTGATGTAGTAGCGGCCAGTGCGCGCCAGCACCCTATAATCCAAGTGTTTCAGCGAATCGCCAGCCATATACTGCCGGTGCTCGCTGAATTCCGCCGAAAAACCGTGGTAAGGGCTCTGGTGAAGCCCTGTCAGAAATCCCTCGACGACGGCTTTGGCGCGGAGTTGCAGATTCGCCAGTTGCGCCATCGCTTTCGGATCGAGCAACGATGCTTTATCAGGCATTGCCCGCCTCTTTCATCAGCCTGTCGATCACGTCCACCGATGTGATGCCCTCAGCGGCGGCGTTGAAGCTGGTAACCAGCCTGTGCCGCAGGACGGGCTTCACCATAGCCTTCACATCCTCGATTTCCGGCGTGGGTCTGCCGTCGAGAATCGCCCGCGTTTTCGCGCCGATAATCAGGAATTGCGACGCCCTGGGACCTGCGCCCCACGTCAGCCACTGGTTGACGAAATCTGGGCTGCTATCGGTGTTCGGGCGGGTTTTGCGCACCAGTTCCACGGCGTATTTTACCAGATGATCGGACACTGGAACTCGGCGCGTTAAGTTCTGAAGCTCAATAATCTGCGCGGCGTTCAGCAATGGCTTGATGTCCGGCTCGAACGACGATGTGGTCGTGCGGACGATCTCAAGCTCCTCGTCATGTTGCGGGTAATCCAGCCAGAGGTTGAACATGAAGCGGTCGAGCTGTGCTTCCGGCAAGGGGTACGTTCCCTCCTGCTCGATGGGGTTCTGCGTCGCCAGCACAAAGAACGGCTGTTCGAGCTTATAGGTTTGCCCAGCGATGGTAACTTCGTGCTCCTGCATAGCTTGCAACAGGGCGGCTTGCGTTTTCGGCGGGGTGCGGTTGATTTCATCTGCGAGGATGATCTGCGAGAACACGGGACCCTTGACGAACTTAAACGCCTTCTTGCCGGTCGATACGTCATCCTCGATGATCTCGGTGCCGGTGATATCTGACGGCATCAGGTCGGGCGTGAATTGAATGCGGTTGAAACGCAAGTCGAGCGTTCGCGCCAAAGTGCTGACCAGCAAGGTTTTCGCCAATCCCGGCACGCCAACCAGCAGGCAATGCCCGCGCGATAGCAGTGAGATGAAAAGCTGGTCTATGATTTCGACCTGCCCGATGATCGCCTTGCCCAGCTCCGCCCGAATCTGATCGCGAGCGTTTGTCAACTGTGCGACGGCTTCCACGTCGTTAAGTTTTTCCGGCTGATTTTTCATAATGCCTGTATGTTCCTTTTTCTGTATTGTCAAACGCAAAGACTCCATCTTTATAATATAAAAAAAATACCCGCCAAACATAATGCGGCGGGCATGGAGAATTTGTGATTGTGTAACTTATGCGGTTGGCTGGTCGGGATTGGGTTTCAGGATCGAATGCTTTTCATTGCGAGACTTGTGAATCTGCAAGCTTATGAAATAGAAAACACCCGCCGTGATGACATAGACAATGCTAAAGTCCAAGCCAATGATAGTCTCCGGCGTGTGAATCCGTCCGCCGAACATCCCCATCCATAGCATTGCCGCGAGTAGCGTGTCGAAAGCGGCGTTTCGTTCGCTGATGATGCGCGCGGTGGGTTGCGACTGCTGATTGCGCTTCCTAAGCACGATGAACTTAAAGCCGAAGAAGAATGCGCCGAACAGCACTAACATCACGATAGGTTTCAGTATGGATTCCATTGTGTACTCCTTAGATTTTGATATTGTTTACAATGTAACAAATCGCTGACTTTTTCACAAGGGTTGGAAAATAAATTCACAACAGATTAAATGGATTAAACGGATTAGGGAAATTGCAATTCGAAGAAATGGCGGACAACGACCGCTGTCATCCTCGCGAATGCCGGGATCCAGCGAAACGTTTTTATGGTACTTTTTCCCTATGTCATACCTGCGAAGGCAGGTATCCATCGCATTCATCCCTATCCGGCGGGTGGCATGTCGGCTGATCTGGACATGTTTCTTCTAATTGTGATTGCTAATCCATTTCATCTGTTTCTTATGTTGTGAATTCTTCTTTAATTTAAAAGGAGGATGACCAAAATAAATTCTGCACACCTGCATACGCAGGAGCGACTGAACATAAAACAAACTGAAACAGAGGTAAACCCTGCGACTTCCACATCCAATCATGCTCTGGGTCGAGCCTAGCAGCGTCTGCAATCTAGATTGCCCCGGCTGCCCAACTGCCGCCGGAAGGTCGGGCGGTGTGATGTCTCTCGATAATTTCAAGGATTTGCTGGATCAGCTCAAGTGGCTCAAGATGCTCAATCTATGGCATCGCGGCGAACCTCTGGTCGCGCCAGATTTCCCGGAGATGGTCGCGCTGGCATCTGAACGCGGCATCAAGACCATCACACACACCAATGGAATTCTGCTGAGTCGGCAGGATCGCGCCGAAAGGCTCGTCAAAGCCAGACTCACGCGGATCTCCATCGGACTGGACAGCGCCAGCGAAGACGGTTACGCCAAAATCCGCAAAGGCGGCTCACTCCGCGATGTCATCCTCGGCGCTGAAGCTTTGCTTCAAGCTCGCCTGAAACATAACACCAGATACCCGCGCATTGAAGCTGAATGCCTTGTCTCAAATCAGCCTGTTGCCGAACTTCACGCCGTGCGCGAACTCGCCCGGAAAATCGGCTTCGATGCCTTCCGTTTCAAAACCTACCGCGTGTGCCATCCGGGCAATCTGGAAGCATCGCTGGCTGAACTGCCAGAAAACCGCCGCCTCTGGCGTTATATATTGCAAGATGGCAAGCTCGTTATGAACCGCACCCGTGAGCATTGTTTGCGGCTTGGATATTCGGCCGTTGTCGCGTATAATGGAGATGTGCTCCCCTGTTGTTTCGATGCACAGGCGAGGTTCACATTTGGCAATGCCTTCCGCGAGCCCTTTCAGGACATCTGGAATGGAGCTTTGGCGAAGGATTTTCAGAAAACGATTAACAGCGGCAATCGCGACGCCTGCCCGATCTGCCGCAACTGCACTGAAGGACTTAAACGATTGTATCTGCCTGAAAAGTGGGTTTGCAACTGAAACGCAGTATCATCATAGCGCTTAAGTTTGTCGTGGCTATCGCTCTGCTGGGGTTGATTTTCGTAATAGTGAAACCCGCTTCAATCATTGCCGCTGCCAAGACTGCCAAGTTCAGCCTTATCGTCACCGGCGCCATCCTTATGCCGCTGAACCTATTTATTCAGCAGTATAAATGGCGCTATCTCGTTAAGCTTGTTAAGCCGGATGTTTCTTACACCGAGACCATCGGCTCGCTTCTGGCGGGGTATTCGTTCGGCATCCTCACGCCCGGTCGAATCGGTGAATACAGCCGCGCGCTGTTCATTAAGGACACCAAGCCGCTTAAGCTGATCGGGTTGACGATCATCGACAAATTCTACAACCTCGGCATGACCATCGCTGTCGGTTTGCCGGCATTGCTGACGCTGCCCTGGATGGCAAATACTTTCCCCACCTATTTGTTCGTAGCATTGCTGATATTGCTGGCAATTGGCGACTTAATTTTGCTATATTTTGCCCTTGACCCGCGCCTCGCCCGCAGTCTGATTTATGCCATTCAGATCAATTTTCCCAAGCAAGGCAAAATTTCTCAGCTTCTCGGCGGGCTCGACCGATTCAGCGCGCCACAAGCTCGGCGAATGCTGTTGTACACAAGTCTGTACTACCTGACTTTTCAGGCACAGTACTTCCTGATGATTAGCGGTTTTGCCGGAATTTCTTTAACCTCAAGCATTCGCGCTGCCGCTGCCACGCTTTTCACCAAGTCCGCCCTTCCCATTGCCATCGGCGATCTCGGGCTCGACCAACTGGCTTCAATGACGTTTTTCGGGCAGTTTGGCATCAGCGACGCCGCGGCGCTGAACGCATCAATTATGATGTTCGCTGTGAATGTGCTAATCCCTTCACTGGCGGGAATTCCCTTCGCCAGCCGTTTTCAACTCGGCAAGTCGAAGAATAAGGAAACAACATGATCACAGCATGGATGATCATTTTATTTATAGGTGGATTTACCTATCTGTTCTTTCTTTTGCGGGTAATTCGCGGTTTAGGATCGCTGAATTTCCAAGCCCGCAAGCTCATCTTAAAAGAAAAGAACGAAGACAAAAAGCCTCTGCCACACATTACAGTCGTCATCGCCGCGCGCAATGAAGAAGCCAATATCGGCGAAACGATCAAAGCTCTGCAAGCACAAGATTATCCCGCCGAGCTGATGGAAATCATCGTCGTCAACGACCGCTCCGAAGACCGCACCGCTGTCATTGTCTCGCAAGCCGCGCTTACAGACAGCAGAATTACGCTGTTGAAGAAGAATAACGTCAAACCCGGAACAAGCCCCAAAAAACAAGCGTTGGAAAAAGGTATCCGCTCCGCCAAGAGCGACATTATCTTCACCACTGATGCCGATTGCCAGCCACTACCCGGCTGGCTGAGCACTCTGGTTCAGCATTTTGACAAGGGCGTGGTGATGGTCACCGGGCAGGCGCGCTTCAGTATTGGCAGTAAACCGCCATTATGGCAGGCAATGCAAGAGCTTGATTACCAATCGCAGAATCTGGTCGCTGCGGGACTGGTCGGCAACAAAATGCCCTTCAGTTGCACTGGCGCCAGCCTTGCCTTTCGCCGCGACATGTTTGAGGCAGTTGGCGGTTATTCCGGTGTAGATCAGCTTATTTCAGGCGACGATGAGCTTCTGCTGGCAAAAGCCGCCGATGCTGGAGTGATAGTTGCCGCAACTGGTGCCGATTGCGTTGTTCCCACCAAAGCTGTCGAATCTCTATCCGAGCTCTGGCAACAACGGGTGCGCTGGGGTTCCAAGGGTCTCTACTATCAGTTTGGCAAGAAAATAGTCTTAATTGGCTTGTTTCTGTTTTTGGTCGGCTTGACGACGGGGCCTCTGATGTTTTTCCTGAATGGGCCTTGGGAATGCTGGATCATTGGCGGGTTAATGAAATTTTTCCTCGACTATACTGTGTTCTTCAAAGGCACCAAGCTGTTCGACGAAACCTTCCCCTTCGGCGTTTTCATTTTGACGCAAATCATCTACGCACCGGTTATCGTGATGCTGGTAATCGCCGGTAACTTTTCCACATTCGAATGGAAAGGGCAGGTTTTCCGAAGTCGAGGCGATGACAAATGAACGCCAATCTTTTCCCACGCGTTGCAGGTGTTCTGTTCTCAAGTGTCTTGTCGCGAGGAAATAAATCGGCTGTTTATCTGACCTTTGACGATGGACCTGACCCGAATTTCACACCAAAGGTCATCGACATTCTCGCCGAACATAATGCGAAAGCCACTTTTTTTATTACGGCAAAGAAAGCTTTAATTGAGCCGCAACTCGTCCGGCGGATCTGCGCACAAGGACACAGTATCGGCACACATGGCTACTTTCACCGGTCAATGCTTTTTGCCTCGAAAATCTGGGCACGCGAAGAGTTAGGGCGTTCGGTTAAAGTTATCGAAGACATCAGCGGTAGGGAGATAGAATTCTTCCGCCCGCCTTATGGAAGATTCAACCACGCTGTTTATCAAGCTGCCAGGCGAATGAACCTGACCATCGCGCTTTGGTCGCTGTCGCTGATGGATTGGCAACTACAACCGGCGGAGCGACTTGCTGAAAATTTCAGACAAAGCCTCTCGCAGGGTTCAATCGTTCTGCTCCATGATTCCGGCAAAGGTGTTGAATCTCTGCTCGAAGCTTTGCCAAGTATGCTCGCCGCGTCAGCGGAGAAAAAATTTTCGTTTCAAACCCTCGATCACGCGGCGTTGTAATGTTGCCACCAGACTCAAATATCGCCGACTTTTTGCCGCTCGCCGCGCTCTACGCCGAGACTCACTACCGCTTCCGCTTTTTCCCGTTCAGCCTGTACTACCGCCGCCAGCCGGAAATAATCTTCGATGCACCTCATCGTCTTGACCCCGGTCATGCCCTGCCTGTTGCGCTGATAATCAAAGATGCCGACCGCTTCCCTGTGATGCTGAAGAGCGTGAAAATCACCGCTGTTTCACCGCAGGAACAAGCCGTTTTCACAGCGGAAATCAACGAGACAATCAAGCAACCCTTTAAGCATTTCATTTTTTATGTGGATGTCAACAAACTTCCACCCGGAAAAATGACCGTCCACACCGAAGCCATTGTACAAATCGGGCGGCGTGAATTCATCGTCCGTCAGGACAATCACCCGCCGCTGGCGCATAAACCGTTCAAAGTGTACAAATCCGCCGATCCACTGCCAAATTTCGCAAACTGGCACGCCGGTGAAATCCATTGCCACACTGAATATGGTGGCGATCAGATCGAATTCGGCGCGCCGCTGGAATACATCAAAGCTGGCTCTGAAGCAATGGGGCTGAGATGGGCGGCTCTGACCGATCATTCATACAACCTCGACGACCAATCAGACAACTACCTGATCGACGACCCTAAGCTTCGCAAATGGCAGCAGATGAAGAATCACGCGGCGAACCTGAACCGCGAACCCGGTGTGGTGCTCGTCCCTGGTGAGGAGCTGACCTGCCGAAATGCCCAGTACAGGAACATTCACCTGCTGATTCTCGGCAATGAAGAATTCTTGCACGGCACAGGCGACGGTGCTCAAAAATGGCTTCAAACCCGCAGTCAGCTTTCGGTACGGGAAGCACTAGAAAAGATTTCGCCCGATGCCTTTGCGGCGGCGGCGCACCCCTTCGTCAAGCCGTCCTTCCTCGAGTGGCTACTGGTTCGGCGCGGCAGTTGGCAGGCAAGTGATGTGGCAGAGCCGCGCCTCGATGGCTGGCAAATATTAAACGGCATCCGCGATGATGGCTATAAGAGGGGCTTGGAGAAGTGGTCGCAAGCGCTTGACCGTGGCGAGCGAGTGAAGATATTCGGCGGCAATGATGCGCATGGCAATTTCAACTCCTATCGTCAGATAAGAATTCCAATGTTGTCGATGCGGGAGTGTGAAAATTTTATTTTTGGACGGATGACAACGCGCATATTTAAAAAAAACAAGTTAAATCAGAATAATATTGTCTCTTCATTAAAAAATAACACTAGTTATGTGAGTGAGGGTCCTGCTTTGGTCATAGAACCCTCGGATCTGGGCAAAATACCATCAACATCTCATGTAAAAGCAGGTCAAAATATCGGATCCATCCGGATCCACTTCAAATCGACTCCCGAATTTGGAGGTGTGATTAGCATCACTCTCGTAACAAAAGGTACAAGCATCCAAATTCAAGCAGGACGTAATGATAGGATTTTAAACCGTTACGTAAGTTCCTGGGAAGATGAATTTATCGTTAAAGTGGATCCGAAAGAGTATATTCGGGCGGAATTAACCTCTATTGATTCCAAAGGCAAAACTTACAAGGCTTTCACCAATCCGATCTTGTTTTAAAATTTCTGTCAAGCATCTATCCAACTATTTTTTCCTTGGAGCAAAAATCAAAATTGCAGTTATTTTGTGAGGATGCTAGTATTTCCTTGACACCACAAGGTGCAAACTCTATATTCAACTTGTCGAGATTACTGCAATTTTAAGTTATTATTTACTAAGGAAATAACTCCAATGCCGCATCAAGCCTTGCTTGAAGCCCCGGACCCGGTTATCCTTTGGCCATCAATTTGTGAACTACTGAAGAAGCAACTGCCGCGAAGAACATTTTTGACCTGGTTCGAACCAATCAAACCCGTTTTTGCCGATGACAGTAGAGTAACATTACAGGTGCCCAGCAAGTTTTATTTTGACTGGATCGAGAGTCATTACGGCAATATTCTGCGTGATGCCATCTCAGAAGTCACGGGTTCTGATTACGCCGTTCAATATTCCACCTTGGAAGAAGATAACGAAGATGAGGAGGATAATGATGTTAAAATTCCTGAGTCCAGGAGCACTCAAGTAGCATTCAAGAGTGTGCCAAAACATCAGAGCCACCTCAACTCTAACTATACATTTGACACCTTCATTGAAGGTGAGTGCAACCGCTTTGCCCGAAATGCCGCTTCGACTCTGGCTCAATCACCAGGACAAACGCCCTACAACCCTCTGCTCATTCACGGCGGATCAGGTTTCGGCAAGACGCACCTTTTGCAGGCTGTCGGGAACAGAATTCTGCAATTCAGAAGCTCAATGAATGTGGTTTATATCACTGGCAAAGAATTCACTGAAAATTATGTGGCTGCTCTACAGTCCAGCAAAATGAACGCATTCAATAAAATGTACCGCACCGCCGATGTTCTATTGCTGGATGACGTGCAGTTCTTCCTGTCTCGCGAGCGCACTCAGGAAGAATTCTTTCACCTATTCAACACGCTACATCAGCTTGGTAAACAACTCGTGCTCACCTCCGATCGTTCACCTAAAGACCTCAGCGCGTTTGACGAGCGCCTCATCAGCCGCTTACAATGGGGATTGGTGGCAGAAATAAAATCTCCGGAATATGAAACACGTGAGAGCATTCTGCGAACCAAGGCTCTTGAGTTTAACGTCACACTGCCTGATGAAGTAACTCAATTTCTTGCCATTAACATCACCGAGAATATCCGTGCTCTTCACGGAGCTATTGTTACCCTGATGGCACAGACATCATTAATGAACCGCCCTGTAACCCTGGATATAGCTCGCGACGCCATAAAGAATATGGTCAAGCGACCAATGCGGAAGGTGTCAGTTGAGCGGATCCAGGAAATCGTGGCAAATGAATTCGGTATTTCCGCCGATGACATCCGTTCAAAGACCCGCAAGAAAGAAATCGCTGAAGCTCGTCAGATTGCGATGTATTTTAGCTCGATATTCACAAACATCACGCTGAAGGCTATCGGACTTCAGTTTGGCGGCAGAAACTACGCCACCGTGATACACTCCAGAAACCTGACGATGGCAAAAATCAATCAGAACAAGCATTTTGCCAACCTCATCGAAAAGCTAAAAAAAGATGTGGAACTATCTTCGTTGTAATTTCCTTGACTCGACTGCACCACCCAAAGTTGTAACATCTTGTAAAATTCGCTATATTCTTTACTTAAGGTGAGAACCATTAAAATTTGCTCTTGCCTTTGGGCGACTTGTTCTTTTTACCTTTTGAACATATTCACATCATAGATGTTTATAAGTGTTAATATTATGCAATATCCCCTCAGTTTATGGATATTTTCAAAAGACTTTGAACGAGATCGCTCGATGTTTATTTATGTGCTCAGTTTGTCAACATCGTACTTCAGCACATAATTCACTGATTTTTATTGAATTGTTGATTCGGAAATTAAGTTATCAACAATTCAACAGGTTAATAAGAAAAGTAAGTTTTTTAAAAATACTCTTTTACTCTTTAAAAAGAGCATTTAAGAAAATAAGGGAAAAGGCATGAGGTTCACCTTCACACAGTCTTCTATGGAGAAAGGTCTCCTGCTGGTTATGGGAACGATTTCCACTCGCGTACCAATGCCATCATTGAGTAACCTGCATCTTAAACTTGAAGGCAAAGTTCTCGAAATCACCGCTACTGATCTCGAAGTAACGACAACAGCATACATAGAATTATTAGATTCTGAAGGATCGGGTGATGTTCTTGTGCCGGCAAAACGGTTTCAGGAAATTATTCGACAACTGCCAGATGTGCCTCTCGAAATAACTATTCCTGAACCGGGCAAAGTTTTCTTGAGAGGAGATTTCAAGGGAGAATATAAACTTCCCGGTGGTGATCCAGTTGATTTTCCTGAATTGCCTCCAATAGATCCCAAGATTTCATTCAGCTTTTCTGGGGAAGATTTGAAACGTATGATCAGCAAAACTTTATTTGCTGTGTCAAGAGATGAGATGCGGCCTGTTCTGAATGGCTTGCTGTTTCAGGTTAGACCGGGTGAACTGACTGTTGTGGCAACCGATGGTCATAAACTATCGAAGATTGTCAAAACCGGCTTAGACTACAACGATGACCCGATTGATGTGATTATACCGACCAAAGCCTTGGGAATTCTTCAGAAGACACTTGAATTTGAAGATAATCCTGTCATTACGCTGGCTGAAACACGAGCATCTTTCAAGACAGATCATCAGATACTCATCACACGTCTGATCGAAGGCTATTATCCACGGTTTGAATCGGTGATTCCAGAGGATAATCCCAAGAGGCTCAGAGCTAACGCCAGTGATTTCGTCTCAGCAATTCGCAGGGTGCATATCTTCTCTAGTCAGCTTTCTCATCAGGTGAGATTGAAAATTGAAGCCGATAGCGTAACGATTCAATCGGAAGATCAGGAACTTGGCGGCGAAGGTAGTGAGTCCGTCAATATTACCTTTGAAGGCGAAGAAATGGAAATCGCTTACAATGGTAGCTATCTGATGGATGTCCTGCGTCAAATCGGAACGGAAGATGTTATCTTCGAGATGAAAGGTTTCGAGGATGCCGCGATCATTAAACCGACGTCTCAGGAAGAAAATGAAGATTTCCTGATGTTGCTGATGCCGATCAGACTCCAGTAAAATTCAATTTTACTCTGATTTCGTCCGGTTTAAACAGGTGAAATTTTCAGCCCGTTCGCAAACTGGACGGGCTGAAGTTTTTCAGGTAATATTCAGATGAATGAATTCAATTGGAAACGAGCAAAGCCGAAGAAATCACTTTATGGATATAAGAAGTGGGATAAAGATCAGCCTCATTTATCCAAAGTGGTTACTGTTGGTTCTGTTGCTCACCGGTTGCTCGAAACGCTTGGTCTGACCGAGAAATTTCGAGAACATCAGGCGGTTATTCGCTGGAATGAATTTGTGGGGTCAAAGATTGCTGAAGTTACCAGCGCAACAAGCATTTCCAATGGCACGCTTTACGTAAAGGTCAGCAATGATCCATGGCGCAATGAACTGCAATATATGCGTGAACAGATAATTTACAAGATTAACAAAACTTTAGGCGATGAGGTTGTCAAGGATATTAAATTTTCCTGACAATTCAACCTATACAGGAACAGATGGAAAAGACGGGTAGTAACGGCCATTATATGGCTGAAGATATTCAAGTTCTTAAAGGACTTGAAGCAGTGCGCAAGCGCCCTGCAATGTACATCGGCGATGTTTCCAGCCGAGGCTTACACCATTTGGTCAATGAAGTTGTTGACAACTCAATTGACGAAGCAATGGCGGGATATTGCTCTGAGATCATTGTCTCTATAAATGACGATAACTCAATCTCGGTCAAGGATGACGGTCGAGGCATTCCTGTTGACATTCACCCTGAAGAAGGTGTGTCGGCTTTGCAGGTTGTGATGACTGTGCTCCACGCTGGCGGCAAATTTGACAGCCATACCTACAAGGTTTCAGGTGGTCTTCATGGCGTGGGTGTTTCTGTCGTTAATGCGTTGTCTGAGTGGTGTCGCGTTACCGTCAATCGTGATGGCAAACGCTATCAGCAGAAATACAAGACTGGTCTAGCAGATGGATCTGTTAAAATCATTGGCGAAGCTGAAATCTGTGGCACAGAAACGGTCTTCATGCCTGATTCCGGGATATTTGAAGATATCACGTGGAAGTTTTCTGTCATTACACGCCGCTTGCGTGAGCTTGCCTATCTTAATCCGGGTGTAAAAATCATCGCCCGAGATAATCGTTCGATACCGGCTCGTGAAGAAGTCTTGCATTTTGAAGGCGGTCTTAGCGAATTTGTCCAGTTCCTTGATGAAAACAGGACTCCAATAATCTCCAAACCGATCTTCGTCAGTGGTGAACGCGATAACATAGCCATAGATATTGCTATGGAGTGGACAGACACCTATCTGGAAACCATTTATGCCTACGTCAATAATATACATACGGTTGAGGGCGGTTCGCATCTGGCAGGGTTTAAGGCCGCTTTAACGCGAACATTGAATAGCTACGGCACTCGCAACTCCATTTTCAAATCGGAAAAATTCACGCTCTCTGGGGATGACTGTCGCGAAGGTTTAACAGTAGTCATTTCGATTAAAGTTTCTGACCCTCAGTTTGAAGGGCAGACCAAGACAAAATTAGGCAACAGCGAAGTAAAGGGCATTGTTGAAACTTTCTTCGGTGAAAGGCTTAATGTTTTCCTCGAAGAGAATCCCACCGAAGCGAAAAAACTGATGGACAAAGCTCTTCAGGCGGCGCGCGCCCGTGAAGCCGCTCGCAAGGCGAGAGATTTAACCCGGCGGAAAGGCGCTCTTGAGTCAGGCAATCTTCCCGGCAAGCTGGCGGATTGTTCGATTAAGGAGGCTGAACTTACTGAGATATTCATCGTCGAGGGTAATTCGGCAGGCGGTTCCGCCAAGCAGGGTCGTGATCGTCGTTTTCAGGCGATACTTCCTTTGCGTGGTAAGATTCTGAATGTTGAAAAAGCGCGCATGGATCGCATTCTTGGCAACGAAGAGATCAGGACGATGATTTCCGCGATTGGCATTGGTTTTTTGAATGATAATGATGGTGATGAGAATGGCGGAGTGAATCTGGAGAAGCTCCGCTATCACAAGATTATCATCATGACAGATGCTGATGTCGATGGCGCGCATATTCGGACGCTGTTGCTGACGTTTTTCTATCGCTACATGCACGAGCTTGTTGAGCGGAATCATATTTACATCGCGCAACCGCCGTTGTACCTTATTTCTTCCGGTAGGGAAGAGCAATATGCCTACAATGAAGAGGAGCGTGAGCGGATTATCAAGAATCTTGACAACAAAAAATTCCGTTTACAGCGATATAAAGGTTTGGGCGAAATGAACCCGCATCAGCTATGGCAAACGACGATGGATCCTGAACGGCGGATTTTATTGCAGGTAAACATTGAGGATGCTCACGAGGCGGATAGATTATTCACAACGCTGATGGGCGACAAAGTCGAGCCACGCAAGAAATGGATTGAAGCAAACGCCAAGTATGTGAAGAACCTGGATATATAGGGATTTATTCCGCTGTCATTCCTGCGAAGGCAGGAATCCATCGCTTTGAGAAGGGTTATTTGGAGATGCAGAACAGATGAAACAGATTTAACAGATTAAGACACAGCGGACAAAGTCCGCTGTCATTCCTGCGAAGGCAGGAATCCAGTGCTTTGAGAATTTCCCCCAATCCGTTCAATCGGTTTAATCTGTTGTGAATTAAAGACTAGGGATGAATGCGATGGGCTCCAGCCTTTGCTGGAGCGACAGTGTGAGTATTTTTATGTTGCGAATACAATTTTCCAACAGTCTAAAAATGGACACCATTATATGAAAAAGTACTTGCACTATTTGCAGGCATTGTGTTGTCTGAGCGTCGTGGTTTTCGCGCTGATGTCGTGCGTTGACACGCCGAGCAAGCCAATTCACAACAACCCGTTTGACCCACTCAACCCGGACACTCATGGCGATCCCTATAACCTGAGCGCGTCGCTTGTCGATTCCGGTATTCTGCTCGAATGGGATGCCGTCGATTGGCAACCGCTGACGGGATATAGTGTTTTGCGCTCGTGTGATGATGAAGATGCGTTCGCGCCGCTGGCGCAGGTTGGCATTGAAACCGTGTCGCTCACCGACCGTGAGGTTGCAGATGGTCATTGCTATCAATATCATGTGGTGGTGCGATACGCCGAAGGCAATGGCGATCTGACAGGCTTAGCTCCGGCAGTGATGCGCACACATCCCGGCATCATCATCGAAAATGACAGCGCCGAATTCACAGCGACGCGAGATGTGACCTTGCAAATGCAGGCGTTTGGCGCATCGCAGATGTTGCTGTCCAACGACGCGGAATTCACGGACGCGGAATGGGAGAGCTTTGCCGAAACCAAGGACTGGCAACTTACAACCGGCGCGGGTGAAAAAACAGTGTATCTTCGCGTGATCTACACCTCAGGCGAAACATCCGACGCGGTTCAGGATGCAATATTGACCACGCCACCGGATGCCCCGCTGATTGTCATCGCGCATGACTCTACCTACACCTCAACCCGCAACGTCGAGCTTACGATTATAGCCCTTGGCGCAATCGAGATGCAACTGTCGAACTCGCCTTTCACTGGAGAAGAGACTTGGGTGAATTATGCCGAGAGAGTGGATTGGGAGCTGGAAATTGGGACGGGCACCAAGATCGTTTACCTGAAGGTGCGTGATGAATTTCTGGTTGAAACTGAAGCCAGCGACCAGATTGAGCCGGCGGCGTTGAATCCCAACCTGCGAATCCTGCCGGATTCCACCTACATCAATCATACCGACGTGGTTCTATCTATGCCCAATACAGGGGCGTTGGAGATGAAAGTGTCCAACACGCCTGATTCATCCAATACCATCTGGTTTAACTGTGTTGAAAGCATGAGCTGGATTTTATCTTCTGGCGATGGCTGGAAGCGTGTGTACGGCTGGTTCAGGAATGACTTTAATACCGACGAGGCTGTCTCAGATTCGATTGGACTAGATACTCAGGCATCAATCGCCTCGTTTGACTGGTCGAGCAATGGCGGTGATGTTTTAGTTCCGGGCGACAGCATTTTCTTCACAATGCAGGCAACGGACGATGCCTTCGGCGCAGAAACAGGCGGTTCGGCAGTGGTGATGGTGGATGGTTGGGATGGAATTAATCTCACGGGTCAGGGGGATGGTTTTTACATAGGTAGTTATACGATTACAACCGAAACGCCAGAGGTTGCATATGCAAGAGTCATTGTGTCGTTTATTGATCGAGGCGGTAATGTTATGCCATCGGAGACGGCTGACGAACAGTTGACAGCAGAATGGCATTCGGCTGATGATGAGCAAGATTTTCCCTTGGGAAATACAGGTCAAACCATCACAATGTGTTGGATACCTGCCGGTTCGTTTGATATGGGTTCGCCTGATGCAGAGCAAGATCGAGAAGCAAATGAAGGTCCTGTCCACAGGGTTACATTTGCTCGCGGATTTTGGATGAGCAGGTTTGAAATAACGCAAGGTCAATGGCAAGCAGTGATGGGATCAAATCCTTCATCAGATTTTGGTGTTGGTGCCGGATTAGGCGAAAACAACCCTGTTTACTATGTATCTTGGGATCATATTCAAGACTTTGAAGCGGTCTTGGGCGGGGCTTTTCGTCTTCCTTCGGAGTCTGAATGGGAGTACGCTTGTCGAGCCAGCGCAACGACTCGTTTTTATTGGGGAGACGATGAAAACTACGACGCTTACGCGTGGTATGGAGATAACAGCATTAGTTCAGGTACGCATCCGGTTGGGCAAAAAACGGCAAACTCGTGGGGATTATGCGACATGTCGGGAAATGTTTCTGAGTGGTGTGAGGATTGGTCCCACAATAATTACATCGGAGCACCGATTGATGGAAGTGCGTGGTTGTTGCCTGTTGGTCATCGAAAAATAATTCGGGGCGGATCATTTGATTTGAGCTGGAGTTGTCGATCGGCTGCGCGTGCTCCGACAGGACCAGGATCAAGGAGCAGGGGTATAGGCTTCCGCCTCGTCCGCGACGCGGGGAACTAAGGAAGGCACAACAGATTAAACGGATTTAACAGATTAAGACACAGCGGACAAAGTCCGCTGTCATTCCTGCGAAGGCAGGAATCCAGTGCTTTGAGAATTTTCCCCAATCCGTTCAATCGGTTTAATCTGTTGTGAATTAAAGACTAGGGATGAAAGCGGTGGGCTCCAGCCTTCGCTGGAGCGACAGGGTGAGGGAGCGACAGGGTGTGGCACTGCCACCAATATATAACAAGCCCGGCGTAAGTCGGGTTTGCATTTTAGACATTT
>CAZAGU010000027.1:0-29059 GCA_964484805.1 uncultured bacterium | reverse complement strand
CAACAGCACGACGACTATCGGCTACTCACTGCCTGCGGCAGGGAATGTATCGCTGACGGTGTATGATCTATCCGGGCGGGAAGTGGCTCGGCTGGCGGCTGGCGTGAAAGCGGCAGGGACGCATGAAGCAGTGTGGGTTGCGGATGGCGTAAGTAGTGGCGTGTATGTGGTTAAGTTGGTGGCGGGAGGAAGGGCATTGATGAGCAAGGTGGTGCTTGTAAGGTAGCCCGGGAGCGACCGCATTCCGGGGTAATACTCCTTATCGGCGGGTGGCATGTCCGGCTTGCCCGGACATGTTTCGCCTAACGAAAACAGCGGACAACGTCCGCTGTCATACCTGCCAAGACAGGTATCCACCGCATTTATCCCTGTTTTCCCCGCGATGCAGTCGCTCACTGGCTACGGCTCTAACCAAGGCTTCACTGGAATGACAGCAACTTTACGCCACCATCATTGAAAATAAAGCGCATAGCGAGTAAATACACCTAAAAAAACAAAGCCCACTTATAAAGTGGGCTTTGATAAATATCTCAGAATACTGACCGCTGAACTTACTTTTTCTCTTCAGCTTCGATCACACTTCGGAGTTGATCCCAACTCGACTGCAAACCCTCCGAGATCACCTTCGTGAATCCAAGCACCGGCATGAAATTCACATCGCCATCCCAACGCGGCACAATGTGAACATGCACATGACCCGGAAGCCCTGCGCCAGCAACCCGTCCCAGGTTGATCCCAATGTTGAATCCCTGCGGCGAATAGGCTTTAGTCAACCAGCCTGTGGCTTTTCGTACAAGATCAAACAGTTGCGTCATTTCGTCAAGTTCGAGCTCATCGAGCGTTGCCACATGACGATTCGGCGCGATTAGCAAATGCCCATTATTGTAAGGATAGCGGTTCATTATCACGAATGACTTCTCCCCTCGATAGAGGAGAAGCCGTTCGCGATCTTCATCTGCGCCAAGCGCTTCACAAAGGAAACAGTCCGGCTTAGTTCCTGTGGCTTCCTTAATGTATTCGAGTCGCCACGGTGCCCAAAGCCGATTCGGTTCGTTCATTAGAGATTGCCTTCAGCTTTTCTCGTTTCGTAATCCTCGACGAGCTTCTGCTGGATTTCCATCGGCACTTCTTCATAATGTGAGAAGCTGGATTTGTGCAAGCCTCTGCCACCAGTGATCGAGCGAAGCATACTGGAATACAGATGCAATTCTGCTAATGGAATCTTAGCCCGGATAATCTGGAAGCTACCAGCCGCGTCCATGCCCATAATTTTACCACGCTTGGACGAAATATCGCCCATCACATCGCCCATGAACTCCTCAGGGACGCGCACTTCAAGGTCATCAACTGGCTCAAGGATCACAGGTTTGCATTTGGCGAAAACCTTGCGGAATGCCATTGAACCAGCCATCTTGAATGCGTTTTCTGATGAGTCAACGGTGTGGTAGCTACCGTCGTAGCAGATGGTTTTAACATCAACAACCGGGAAGCCAGCAATAACACCTTCAGCCAATGCGATTGTCACACCCTTCTCAACAGCGGGAATAAATTTACCAGGGATCACACCGCCGACAATGGCATCGACAAATTCATAACCTGCGCCACGCGGCTGAGGTTCGAGCTTGAGCCAACAGTCGCCATACTGACCACGACCGCCTGATTGTTTCTTGTACTTGCCCTGACCATCGGCGATAGAGCGAATAGCTTCACGATAGGCAATTTTTGGTCTTTCCTTGTCAACTTCCACACCAAAGCGATCTTTGAGCGCCGCGATGATAATATCAAGGTGCAATTCACCCTGGCCGGACAGTATAAGCTGTCCCATTTCAGCGTCATAGTTGAACTGGAATGATGGATCCTCTTCGCTAAGAATATGGATCGCGTTGGAAATTTTCTCTTCCTCGCCCTTGTTCCTCGTTACAATCGCAATCCGTGTGACGGGGTCGGGGAATTCTATCTCATCAAATGTGAAACCGTCCTTAATTAAGGAAAGTGTGTTGCTGGTGTGAGTATCTTTCAATTTCACCAACGCGCCCATATCGCCAGCAAGCACGCTATCGACCGCTGTGCGGTTTTTCCCTGAAACGGTGAATATCTGACTGACTTTCTCGTTCTGGTGTAGTGTGGCGTTGCGCACCTCTGTGCCGCCGTTCATTGTGCCTGAATAAACACGGAAGAACGATAGGTCGCCAACATGCTTGTCGGAAACAGTCTTGAATACAAACGCGCCAAAGGGACCTTCTGGATCGTTACTAAGTGAGATTTTCTCTTCGAGTCCTTCTTTGGTGGCTGTGACTTCAGGCATCTTTGCCGGTGAGGGAGCAACACCGAGCAGGAAATCGAGGAGCAATGATGTGCCGATATTACGCTTGGCTGATGTGCAAACTAAGGGAAATATTCCGCCGTTTTTCATGCCAATCTTCAGACCTTTCATGAACTCATCTTGATTCAAGCCATCGTTCTCGAAGAATTTTTCCATCAGCTCGTCATCTGATTCCGCAACGGCTTCGACGAGTTCCACCCGCATCTCATCTGCCTTGTCTTTCAGATCAGCGGGAATGTCAGCGCGGTTTTTCTCGCCACCATCGGGATTGTAAGTAACCAGCTTCATCGTGGTTAAATCGATGATCTGATTAAATTTATCATTGCCCGGATTTACAGGATAATGCAATGGAATGATCGTGGTAAATCGTTCTTTCAAAGTATTCAACATGCCATCAAAATCAACATTCTCTTTATCCAGATGGTTTAAAACGAAGAAACGGGGAAGTTTCCGCTCTTCTGCAAACCCCCAGACAAGCTCAGTGCCGACTTCAACGCCAGAGGTGGCATGAATTAAAACCCCAACAGAGTCTGCAACACGAATTGCGGATTTAACTTCGCCGGAAAAATCTGTAAAGCCCGGTGTATCGAGAATATTCAGCTTATGCCCTTTGTGCTCACCGACCACCAAGGTCGTTGAAATGGACATCTGGCGGGAGACTTCATCTGCTTTGTAGTCACTGACAGTATTGCCTTCTTCAACAGAGCCCATCCGGGTGATTGCGCCCATCTTGAGCAGCAAAGATTCGCATAATGTTGTTTTTCCCGCGCTCTGGTGCGAAATCAGAGCGACATTCCTGACTTTATCGGGTTGAACTTCTTTCATTAGTGTATCCTCGATTTTAACCTTAAACTTTCCAAGTCTTTCATAATATCAAAACTAGTCGCTAAAGTCAATGGATTGAAAGCCACTTACAGCGAGACTCTAAACTAACTTAGGGAACATTTAAAACATCGCAAGAGAATGGGCGTGCCAATTAATTCGTTGTCGTGCTTTTCCTCTGCTCATCTCTGATTCAAGCTCGCTCATTAATTTGCGCAAAGCATCGACAGGATTTCGACAAATAATTTCATTTTTGCAATATGTTACATCTTGCACACAGGGTTTTTGGTAAATTGGTTGACAGAACACAGCGATTGGATTATATTCAATTAGCTTGATTAAGATGTAGCTTGTACGGAGATCAAGGAAACAAGACGATCATTAACCTTGCTAAGCAGATAAATTCCAACATGTTTAACTTCGTTTGCTTAGACAATTTGGTTCAATTTGCAAATGGTAAATGCTTTTCTTGATTATTGCAATGTTGCATCATGCAAGATTAAGCAATCGGTCGAAATTCTGAAACAAAATCTGGAAACGGACATTAAAAGCCCATAATCTTTTGAAAGGATGGAAAAGTTACGAAATCGCTTGTGAAATTATTCCCATTACTTATATATTACATTGATTAAACATCAGCACATTTTGTGTTTAGCGAATTGAAGAGGACAAAAAAATGCAAGTAATCTTTAGACAGAAAATTTTTGAAGAGATTGAACAGCTAAAGAAGCAATATGGAAATGATCGTTCGGCTCTGTTGCCAATTCTGCACGCCATGCAGGATAAATATGGCTTCATTTCCGATCGTATTATGCAGACCACCGCTCATGCGCTTAACATTCACCCTGTGGAAGTTGAGGGTGTGGCGAGCTTCTATAGCTTTTTCGAGACTAAGGAAAAGCTCGGAAAATATGTCATTCGTTTGTGTCAGACCATTTCCTGCGATTTGGCAGGAAAAAAACAGGTCGCTCGACAGTTAGAAAACGAGCTGGGCATTAAGTTCGGCGAAACGACTCGCGACGGGATGTTTACCCTTAAGTACACCAATTGCCTTGGCATGTGTGACCAAGGCCCCGCGATGCTCGTCAATGACAGATTATTTGCCAAGGTTACTCCGAACCAGATTCATAAGATCATTACGGAATGCAAACGGGACTTCATTCGTTCTGAATTCCCACAAGTCGTTCCTTCAGATCTTAAGAAAAAAGGGCCCATCCTTGACCATGGTACCGCACGCTTGGATGGTCTGAAAAAGGCTCTGGAAAAGACACCTGTTCAGATTATTGAAGCAATCATGGAATCGAAGCTTAAAGGTCGTGGTGGCGCAGGATTTCCAACTGCTCTTAAGTGGAAATTTGCCGCCGATGACCCGACAGAACAAAAGTATGTCGTCTGCAACGCGGACGAAGGCGAGCCGGGAACGTTCAAAGATCGTTTCTTACTCTACGAACAGACCGATCTGGTTCTGGATGGCATGACCATCGGCGCTTATGCCATCGGTGCTCAGCAAGGATATATCTATCTTCGCATAGAATACCGATACATGAGAAAATTCATCGAGGACGCTCTGGAAAGAAGGCGTACCGAAGGCTTGCTGGGCAACAATATTCTTGGCATTGATGGTTTCAATTTTGACATTGAAATACGCATGGGCGCGGGTGCTTATGTCTGTGGTGAAGAGACAGCGTTGATCGAATCGCTTGAGGGCGAACGTGGCGAACCACGCAACCGTCCACCGTTCCCTGTTGACACGGGCTTCTTCAATAGGCCTACTATCGTCAACAACGTCGAGACTTTCACCGACGCAGCTTTGATCATGGCGAAATCACCGCAATGGTTCCTCGAACACGGAACGGTAAAATCATCGGGCACGAAATTATTCAGTATTTCCGGTCAGTGCGAACGCCCCGGAATCTACGAATTCCCCTTTGGCACTTCACTCAACGCCCTGCTGAAAGAAGTTGGCGGCGAAGATGCCAAAGCCGTGCAGGTTGGTGGCGCATCAGGGCAGTGTATTGCTCGTGATGGCTTCGACCGTGCATTGTCATTTGAAGACCTCGCATCCGGTGGCTCGATTATTGTGTTCGGACCCAACATCGATATGCTCGAAGTAGCCAAAAATTTCACTGACTTCTTCATTGAAGAATGTTGCGGCCAATGCACACCGTGTCGGATTGGCAATGTAAAAATCCGCGAAGGTATTAAAATGCTGGAAGAGGGCAGATGTTCCTCATCGTATCTGAACGACTTGATTAAGCTTAGCAAAACCATGCGGCTTGTGTCAAAATGCGGGCTTGGTCAATCAAGCGGCAACGCGTTCGTTACGATCATGGAAAGTTTCAAGGATGAGATTCTCGGCAGAGTGTCGCAATACTAAGGAGTGAACCATGGAAAAATTTAAAGACGGATTCTTAAGCGCTGAAGGACGGACACCGAAAAGCCAGAAAATTTCAGATGTGAAATTCCTTAAAGGTAACGGTGTTCTCAGATCGAAGATTAAAGTCAACATTGACAATAATGAAATTGAAGTTTCTTACGGCACAACCATCCTTGAAGCGGCACGGCAGATTGGTGTGCAGATTCCCACATTATGCTATCATGATGATCTGAATATTGCTGGAGTCTGCCGAATTTGTTGCGTTGAGGTTGAAGGACAGAGGATGTTACAAGCCTCCTGTGCCTACCCTATCACCGAGCCCATCACCGTTAAGACGCACACTCGCAATGTGCGGCAGGCGCGTCGTCACATCCTCGAATTGATGCTCTCCGAGCATCAGGGCGAATGTTATTCATGCGTTCGCAATGGCGTTTGTGAGCTTCAGGAGCTGGCGAAGGAATATGGCATTGATTCCTATCGCTTTGGGCATCTCGATAAACCGCGATATGGCCGCGATGACTCAAGCTCATCCATCGTTCGCGACATGGACAAGTGTATTCTCTGTCGTCGTTGTGTTCGAGCCTGCATTGATCTTCAGGAAGTCGGCGTTTATCATACAGTGAACCGTGGAGCCGAGACCAAGATCGGAACATTCCATGATCTGCCAATGGGGCAGGTGGTCTGCATCAACTGCGGTCAGTGCATCAATCACTGCCCAACCGGTGCCTTGCACTCCAAAGATGCCAGCGACGAGATTTGGGATGCCATTGATGATCCAAACAAGCATGTTGTCATTCAAACCGCACCCGCGCCCCGCGCAGCAATCGGCGAATGTTTCGGGCTTAAGCCGGGTACGCCCGTAACTTATGAGCTGAACACCGCGTTGCGGCATTGTGGATTTGACAAAGTGTTTGACACTAACTTCTCCGCTGACTTGACGATCATCGAAGAAGGCACTGAGCTGATTCAACGGCTGTATAAGGCATTGGTCACCAAAGAACCAGCGTTCTTGCCACAGTTTACATCCTGCTCACCAGGCTGGATCAAGTACATTGAGTCTTTCAATCCCGAAATGCTGGATCACGTTTCATCCGCCAAGAGTCCACAGCAGATGTTCGGCGCGGTCATCAAGACCTACTACGCCAAGATGCACAACATTGATCCTTATGACATCGTGACTGTTTCGCTTATGCCTTGCACCGCCAAGAAGTACGAAGCCAACCGTCCTGAGTTCTTCGATTCTGGCTACAAAGACATTGACTATGTCGTCACGACACGTGAAATGGCGCAGATGATTAAAGAGGTCGGTGTAGATCTGCCTCAGATGAATAAGTCAGATTTCGACGATCCCTTCGGCACGGCGACGGGTTCCGGGGTTATTTTCGGAGCGACTGGTGGCGTGATGGAATCAGCGATCAGAACGGTTTATGAATTGGTTACCGGTAAGCAAATCGAAAATCTTTTCGATCACATGCGCATCACTCCGGTTCGTGGTTTTGAAGGTATCAAATATGCCGAACTGACAATTGATGAAGTTGGTCATGTTCCACCGATATTAGCTCACATGATCGACAACTGGGACTGGCTTAAGGGCGTAACGCTTAAGGTTGCAGTTTGCCACGGCACAGCAAACGCAAAACGGGTGCTGGAAAACATCCAAAGCGGTGGAAAGTTGGCGGATTGTCACTTTATTGAATTCATGGCTTGCCCGGGCGGATGCCTTGGTGGCGGTGGTCAACCTATCCCGACCAATCGCAAGATTCTGGAAGCACGAGCTCGGGGAATTTATGCTGAAGATGAGCGCAGTGAAGTGCGGAAATCTTACGAGAATCCTGCAGTAGCGAAGCTATATGCAGAGTTCTTGACGGAAGGTCCGTGTGGACACACCAGCCACAAACTGTTGCACACGAAATATACACCGCGCACAAAGATGATAGTCTGATTTTCATCGGATTGCGGTATGGCAACAAAAAGGGCGGCTTCAAAAGAGCCGCCCTTTCATTTTTGCTAAAAATTGTTAAGCACAGGTTTTTGCTTTTGCTGTAATGATAATTCAGTTTTCCGCATGGTTTGTTCGGCTATGCTTCACCTAACTCGTTCAATCAGTTGTTAATTATAGGTATAAAGAAGAATGACTCGTATAATTTCCAAATAATCCAAAAATAAAAAAGACCCATAAGCCTGATATATCAAGACTTACGGGTCTCTTGCGGAGAGGGTGGGATTCTCAAGACCTATTTTAGCAAATCCTTGGCGCAGTCAGCAAAACCCTTACCTAGTAAACTTTTAAGCATGTATTTAACGTTTGACATTGCCTGATTTTTCCTGCTTTTTCCTGAATTTGTATCGTAACTTGGCACAAATTTGGCACAATTCCTTCATCGTCGTTTCTTTAAGTCTTTTTTCTTCGCAAGGTACTTGTCCAAATCCAATTTGCTGTATCGGTTGTGTTTCAGTCTGGGAATATCCCGATTATTGTAGAGCGTCTTTTTGCTCAGCTGAAGGTATTTAGCCGCTTGTTCATGAGTCATCACTTCCGGCATCTTTTCCGCGAGCTCTTGGGTCATCTTGGAATCTGCCAAAGATTTCTTAACGATATATTTTCGAAACGCTCCATCTTTAATATCTCTTGCCAGTTTAGCAAGATAATCCTCGTCATCCTTAACCAACAGAGCGGTGGTTTCGAAAATTCCATCCTTGCCTGCTATAAATATATAGAGGAAGCCAACAGGTTCATTGTTTTCTGAATGCCAGATACCTATATCCAAATGATGTTCTGGAACCATGGTTATGTTCTTCAGTCTATAACCAGGTCTGATCTCAAACGAAATGACATTACCCTCTTTCACCACTTCCCTAATGCAAAGCACATTGGCATCATTTATGATATTTCCAATGATTGGCTCGCGACTGAAACCTTCCGCCGTAAAATCGACACCCTTAAACATTTCAGGATATTCACTCCCCAAAGTATTTCCTGGATCAACTGGTTCGGGGAATGTGTACACCTCAGCCCATGTGTTTTTTGTCTCGCCACTATCAATGAATCTAAAATATTTTTCAACCAACATGACAAATGACCTTTTGAAAAAATGAATTTCTTGCGAAAACCAAAAATGACAAACGCTAACTATTGTAATGTAAGTACATACAGTTTCGTTTTATCATTTTATCATTTTATCGCACTTTCGCAACCTTGGCTTCTATCGTAAAGAAACCCCGTTTTGACTTTACAGCTATCTCCTTAAGATACCTGTAAATAGGCAACAACTTGATCTTCCATGAGCGAATACCTTTCCTAAATTTGATTTTCGAGTTTATGGGTGTGCATATTTACGAAGATACTGAACCGCTGAATCGCGAGGAAGCAAAGCGACGAAGCAAAGCGACGAAGCAATCTCATTCCTCACCTACAATACTTATCAATCAATCCTTGGGCATCAGGATAACCTAAATCCCGGGCTTTCTCCAAGGATCGCCGGGCATTTGCTGTATCTTTTAACTTTAGATATGAAATTCCACGGTTGTAGTAGGCAATGGCATCATTCGGATCAAGCACTATCGCCTTATCATAATCCGCTATAGCGCGGTCGTATTGACCTTTTGTGAAGTATGCAACCCCACGGTTGTAGTAGGCTTCGGCATAATTCGGATCAAGCACTATCGCCCGGTCAAAGTCCGCTATTGCTCGATCGTGTTGACCTTTAACACCGTATGCACTCCCACGGTTGCTGTAGGCTTCGGCATAATTCGGATCAAGCACTATCACCCGGTCAAAGTCCGCTATGGCGCGATCGTGTTGACCTTTAACACCGTATGCACTCCCACGGTTGCTGTAGGCTTCGGCATCATTCGGATCAAGCACTATCGCCCGGTCAAAGTCCTCAATTGCACGGTCGTATTGACTTTTATCAGCGTATGCAAGCCCACGGTTGTTGTAGGCACGGGCATCATTCGGATCAAGCGCTATTGCCCTGTCGAGGTCCTCCATAGCGCGGTCATATTGACCTTTGCCTGATTCTTCGTTTCCTTGCCTTAATAATGCTTCGTATTTGGCAAACTTGTTTTTTTCTTTCTTTTTTTTTAACCACATTATAAAAGTCCTTACTGAATTTAGTTAATAAATAAATTTTCACTAAAAATTTTCTTTCAGATAAGATGCATTAAGCTTGCCTAAGAGCTTAAATGAAATATCGCCCTTTTTATATGTGCTGGAGCAGTCTTTAGTGGTTTTAACCAGCCGATCAAACACCCGCACCTCGCGGTAATCCTTGATTGGAATGTAAAATGTCCGCTTGACGGGCATGTAGCCGTCAGCCTTAAATGTTACGATGATCGAGCCAGGGTGCAAGTGCAGGCGAAATTCTCCCGGATCGGGATTGTCAACCCGGATAATTCCCATGTTGGTCTCGAAGGACATCACCGGGATATTGGAATGGACGACGAGTATGGATTCATTCGCATTGCGAACGACAAACATCACGCCCTCGCCTTCGGGAACTGCCTCCACCGTCATCTCAGCGAGGGTCTAAGCTTGGGTCGGCAGCGTCGCAACCGCCAGAAAGAAAGATAAGAGAAAAAACAATCTGTTCATGTTGGCTTCAAGAATTAGTTAATAATAGCCTGAAATTGCAAAGGTATTTCGTTCATCAGATAAATACAAGTCTGCACAAGGGAAAATCCGTGCGCCGCTAAAACTCCATCACATTCAGATGCCGCAAAGTCAGATAACTCCGTCTTTTTCGTCTCATCCCACCTGAGAGTTAGACACAGATCTCTTTCAGCTCACAACTCAACCAATAATTTACCGATTCCGCTCCCATTCGGCAACGATTAAATATGAAATGCCCTTGCATAGCGTTCACAGCAAAACGGCTTTCTGGCGCAGGAGAAAAATTACTCGGACAAGCTCAGACATAGAACATAGTTTTACATGTTCGGCAAATGGATTGTATCTTAAGTATGCTTGATTTCATGTCTGCCAAGAGCTTTTTGCGTTTTCAGCAGGCACATTCGGGAATGGATGGGTGCTAGTGTGCCCCGCGGACTTCAACTCCGTATGACGACTGCTAATCCCAGCCGTGGTGAGTTCGATTCTCACCCGTTCCCCCTATTGATAATGCGTAACTTACGCCAATCCCCGTCCACATCTTGGGCGGGGATTTCTGCTCTCGGTACTTTAGCTAAGTTCTGCCTAGGATCGCGTTATTGCGCTGAAAATCAACGTCCGATGATACGAACTGATGAAAACAGCCCGCCAGATGAGTAAATCTGAACGCGCCAAGGTTTATCGAATCCACAGGAATTCATTTTTCAACGGAACATCGCCCTGCTATTCTTGCCTGCAATTGTCATTATAGGTATATTTCATTTTACCATGAATTTAATGAAGGTTGAATGAATTCCTCCTCAAACAACGCCTTTGCCCTGATTTGGACTGTGCACCCCATGACAGAGAAACCAATGCGCGCTTTCCTCTTCTGGGTGGCACTCGTGATAATCATCTGGGCTGTCTATTGGAACATTAGCGATGTGTTTACCAAACAGGCGAGCATCGTGTTTACAATCGCCGCCGCAGTGATTATGATGTCATCACTCAGCTCATTCTACCTGCCGACCAGGTTCTTCATCGACGACACCGGCGTTGGCTACATGCGGCTCGGATACCATCGCGTTATGAACTGGCGTAAAATCCGCTCGGTTGTGGATGAAAAATTCGGGCTGTTCGTTTCGCCGTTTCCCGTCAAAAGTCGGCTGGAGAACTACCGCGGGATGTATTTATACTACCGGGGCAACCACGAAGACGTCATAGCCGCCATGCACCGGTTCAAGCCTGATCTGCCCGGTCTGCCGCCTGATCCGAACAGTTCCGCAAGCGAACAACCACTAATCAGCGAGGACGAAGGTGGCTGGTGAACCAACCCTGACCGAATTTGAAGCCGGATTGACCGACCGCCAGCGCGAGCTCATCGAGCGTCTCGCCGATTGGATCGTGCAGCGGCGCATGTCAACCGTGGCAATACTATTTCTCGAATCGGTGCGCCCGATGAATTTCGTCGGCAGTCAGATCATGGTCATTTTCCAGCCCGCAGTGCAGGCTGTGTTCAAAATGCCGGAATGGGATGAGCTACGGCTGGTTCTGGAACAGCGCGAATCGGTGGGGCATTTCATCGACCTGATCGAGAAGAAAGAGGGCGACATGCTGGTTGACGAAGCCATCGCCAAAGAAAAAGCAAAGATCGCCAAAGCCGAAGCGAAAAAACAGCGCAAAGAGGAACGATTGAAAAAGAAAAACGGGGCTATAAATGGATAAAAATATTGGTGACGCCTTTGCGCGTGGATTGCATGGAATGTGGTCGCATCCCGATCCGTTGGACGTGATCGACAAAGTAGATTTCGAGACCGTCGGCATGAAAGTCGAAGGCTACCCCCTGACGATCTGGCAGATTTCGCGCCACATGATGGAGTGGGGCTGGATGATCTTCAACAAGCTTCGGAAAGTCGAGCTTCCTTACGAAGCAGACCAGAAGAATTTTTTCCCTGCTGAAACATCGTCCTCAACAGCGGCGGTCTGGCAAGCTCACAAGAACGCCTTCCGCGAGCTGATTCTGCAATGCGAGGATTTCATCCCCACGATGGACCCCAACGCCACCTACCCAGAATGGGATGATTCGACGGCAACTGATCTGCTGATGATTTTGATCTCCCACAATAGTTACCACACGGCGCAGATTGTGGCTATATTAAAGATGCTGGGCAAATGGGACCCTGCGCCCGAAGAAATTCCGTTTGGAAGTTAAAGGACGTTATCTGTATGAGTGAACAGTGGCTTGACGATTATCTCGAGCTCTTCAATGAAAAGCCAGACATGAACGAGATCGAGTGGCGGCACGAAATGGTGCCGATAATCATTCATAAGCAACTTAACTATCCATCTCGGAATGTCCGATTTGAGAAGGATTACTCTGACATTAAAATCCTCGATGACAGTGGAATTCAACATATTGTCATTGAGACAAAATCATCAGAGAGAAAACTAGGCAAGAAGACACTTAAACAGGCATTCACTTACCTTCAAGGCGGTGAATCTTATGTGGTGCTCGCTTCCCAATTTCTCTGGAGGGTGTTTCGTCCGGGCAAATGCGTTGAAACCGCCAAGCATCTGGGCGACATCCGGTTTACCGAAGAAGGCATCGAAAACGAATCGCTGTTCCGACAGCTTGGTCGCGATTTCATGCTGGACAATGAGCGATTTGCGGAATTCCGCTCAGGCGATGCCGACAATGCTTATATCTCAATTGACGAGCGTGGTTTTCCCAAGCTGGTGAATGTCCTGCAACTTTCCGTCGAGATGCTCCATCAATACGCGCAAGTGGTTTGGCCCAGACAACAAGAGCTTTATGACGAGTACACAGAAAAGTTCGATCATGTTCGCAAAACTGTCGAATCGGTCAAGCGAAATGGTGAAGCTGTCTATCAACAGGACGAGAAACTTCGACTGCTTGAGCAAGCCGAGCGAAAATTGGCGCAAGAATACGCCACACCGATTGAAGCAGTCAAGTCTTATGAAGTGTTCAAGCGGATTCAGCCGTACTCAGGTTCTGCAGATGAAAAAGCGTTGCTGGATATTTTCCTCCGTGAAGCAGCTCATCTGGCTCTGAACCGCGCCTTGCTCATCCGCATCCTCGAAGATAAAAAACTGCTAAAGCCGAAAATCTCCAATGGTGGAATCGGCCTTTGGCGAAAGTTCACAACCTTCCTTGAAAAACGTTATCAAGCGTTGTTGCGGTTCAGTTTCTGGGACACTGAGAACCTGTATCATCATTTTTTTGCCGAGAGCGCCTTTGACTGGTATCTGAAAGTGGATGGAGAACTGGGCGACGTAATTGAGCGCGTCCTCTTCCTTTTGAATTCATTTGACTTCAGCGACGTTGACCGAGATATGTTAAGCCGAGTTTATCAGAATTTCTTCAGCCCAGATAAACGGAAAAAACTCGGTGAGTTTTACACTCCCAACGAAGTCATCCTCTACCTTTTGAAAAAATCCGGTTTCCCGGGTGAAGGCAAGTTGCTCGATTTTTCCTGTGGTTCGGGCGGTTTTCTGGTGGAAGCGCTCAAGCAGTTACTCGAGCAGGCTGAAAAGCGGGGCATTTCCGCCGAGCAACAGTGGCGGCTGGCGGGAAACATCGTCGGATTTGACATTAATCCCTTTGCTGTTCACATTGCCGAGATGAACCTCCTTAGCTTAATGGTCAATCTATTCAGAGGAGCTGTCGAAGAGAAAAAAGCGCGTGGGGAGTCGCCGCGTCTGCCGGATCTGAATGTATTCTGCATTGACTCACTTTTGCAGGGATTGAGCGACTACCACAGCGGCGACATGGGCTTTGAAACCTGGCCTGGTGAGCGATATGGCGATGCTTTGGAGAGCCGGGATTTAACAAAATACCGCTATCTCGTCGGCAATCCCCCTTATGTAAGAAACGAACGGCTCGAATCCGCCACTAAGCAGAGCTATGCCAAACTCTACGATGATATTCGACAAGGCAACACAGATATCTACGCCATGTTCATGAGAAGGGCGTTCGACTGGCTGGAAGATGGCGGACGATTGGCGGTGATCGTTTCGCAAGGACTTGCCGAATCGCGCTCGTCGGAAAAAATCCGGCGGTTCATCGAGCAGTATAAGATCGAAGAGATCGTCCCGCTAGAATGGGCGGGAGTGTTCATGGCTAACATAAATCCATTTTTAATAATAATTAAAAAAGAGGAACCAGAACAAGACCATCAGATACATATTCGTCAGGGACTTCGTAAAATAGAAGAACTTAACAAAGAATGTGGGCATTCCACCTATGTTTCACAAAAAGATTGGGCAAACTTGGCACCAGACGGATCTTGGAGGCTCGAAATAACAGATGTGGATCTGCCAATTGTTAAAAAACTTAATAATTATCCAAAACCTTTTAAAGGCGAATATGGCATGGTTCTTCGATCAAAAGAAATTCTCATTAGAAAAGACAAATCGGAGATGAAGAATCCAAGGAAAGTACTTGATGGGAGAGAAGTATCTGCATGGTTAACTAGTTGGCAAGGACGATATATTGATTATGATTTGAAAAAAATATCAGATCCTAAATCCTACGAGTTCTTTAATAATACACAAGTTGTTTTACGCCGCATTTCTTTGACAACACAAGCAACTGCATTCGATCCTGAATTTTTATTTAGAGATACATTAATGTCTGTATCGAATACCAGTGGCTACTCTTCTCATGTTGTATGTGCGATAATAAATTCAATGTTAAATAGATATTTTACAGCTTTAATTAACAGAAGTCACGCATTAAGTGGATCAATGCGGTCAACTCATACCCCACGAGTCATTAACAATTTTCTATCTCCTTTGTCTCTCAAAGATAATAAGGATATTGAGTCATTAGACAAACTATCCCGAAAATGCCATGCTTTGGCGAACGAGATGACAAACGGCGACATAGAGCTTTGCGATAAAATCGCGGGTATTATAGGAAAATCTCCCCGTCATTTTTCCGATCTTCATGACAGCGATTTTTCCTCGCTCTGGGGTGAGTTTGATCTCTCGAAGATTCGCTTCACCCGCGATGGATCCCTGACCGACGGAACGCTTTTTCAATTGCGCGGCAATCCTGACGCATTATATTATATTGTTCATCATGCTCAGCTTAAGGGCAAACGAAAGCTCAAACGCGCCGAGGTCGAACGCTATCCTCTACCACCCACGCATGAGCAACTAATCGAGGTCAATAAGCTCATTCACGCTTGGCTAAAACGCAAGCCCACACTGGGCGATCAATTGCGAGCAGCTGAAGCGAAAATTGACGAGCTTATCTTCGTTGCTTCCGATCTTACACAAGATGAAGTGGAGACTGTAAAACGGCGATGCACGGAATTTCCGCTTTCGGAACTTCTGAAAACCCCGTTGCCGGGCAAGCTGACACGGCAGATAGAATCCCGGATTTATAAGAATCGTTACAAGTAAACCAAAAATCTGAAGACCTGTGAAAGAACCAAAAACAATCCTTGCCACCGACTGCGGATCGACCACAACCAAAGCGATCCTCATCGAACGGCAGGAAAATGGCGAATATCGGCTCGTCGTGCGCGGCGAAGCCCCAACGACTGTCGAAGCGCCGTTTGAAGATGTCACCAAAGGCGTTCTGAACGCCGTCCGCGAAGTCGAAGAGCTTTCGGGCAGACGTTTCATCGACGACAATGAGACCATCGTCCGCCCCGACAACGGCGAAATCGGCACAGACATTTACATATCCACTTCATCGGCCGGCGGAGGCTTGCAGATGATGGTGGCTGGTGTCGTCAAATCCATGACCGCTGAATCTGCCGAGCGCGCTGCCCTTGGCGCGGGTTCAATCGTCATGGATGTGCTCGCGTCCAATGATGGCAGGTTGGCGCACCAGAAAATCGAGCGCATCCGTCGCCTGCGCCCCGACATGATCCTGCTTTCGGGCGGAATTGACGGCGGCACCACCAAGCACGTTGTTGAGCTTGCCGAACTGATCGCCGCGGCGCGTCCTCGCCCCAGACTCGGTAGCGGTTATGACTTGCCCGTCATTTTCGCTGGCAACAACAAAGCCATCGCGGATGTTCAGCAAACCCTGAAGGGACTGGTGTCATTGCAGGCTGTGGAAAACCTCCGCCCGGTGCTCGAAGAAGAAAATCTGAAACCCGCGCGCGATAAAATCCACGACCTGTTTATGGAGCACGTCATGGCGCAAGCGCCCGGCTACGGCAAACTGATGAGTTGGACGGATGCACCCATCATGCCGACCCCCGGCGCGGTTGGATTCATCATGGAGACCATTGCCAAACAGCAAAACATTGAACTCGTTGGCGTGGATATTGGCGGCGCGACCACCGATGTTTTCAGCGTGTTCGGCGGCGTGTTTAACCGCACGGTTTCCGCAAATCTGGGCATGAGCTACTCCATCTCCAACGTGCTTGCCGAAACTGGCTTCGACAACATCATGCGCTGGGTGCCGTTTGAGATCAGCGAGAACGACCTCCGCGACCGCATCGGCAATAAGATGATCCGCCCGACAACGATTCCGCAGACGATGGAAGAGTTGCTGATCGAGCAGGCAATCGCTCGTGAGGCATTGCGCCTCGCGTTTATTCAGCATAAATCCTTCGCAGTGGGCTTGAAGGGCGTACAACAGGATCGCTCGATTTCCGACACTTTCTCACAGAAATCTTCTGGCGAGACGCTGGTCGATATGATGTCGCTGAACATGCTCGTCGGTTCGGGCGGGGCATTGTCCCACGCGCCAAATCGCGCCCAGGCGATGCACATGATGATCGACTCCTTCCAGCCAGAAGGCGTAACGCGACTTTCGGTGGACTCGATCTTCATGATGCCGCAGCTTGGTGTGTTGGCGACGGTGTATGAGCAAGCCGCCACGCAGGTTTTCGAGAAGGATTGCCTGATTCACCTGGGAACGTGCATTTCCCCGGTTGGTCAAGGCAAAAGTGGCAAGCCGGTTGTGAAAATTACCGGCAAATCCAACCTCGGCAAGGACATCAACATCGAGATGCCAGCGGGTAAGCTCAAACTGACCCCATTTGAACTCGGCGAGACGGCGCAGGTTCACATCGAACCCTCTAAAGGCTGGGATATGGGCGAAGGCGCTGGCAAACCAGTCGATCGTATTGTCCACGGCGGAGTAGTCGGATTGGTGATCGACACCCGCGGCAGACCGATTGAACTGAAGCGCGACACCCAAAATCGTGTCGCATTGTTGAACGAGTGGAAATTCGATAAATAATCAGATACGGGAGGCATGGATAATTTTGACTATTCCGGGTAATCCATGCCTCTTAATCTATTTCATAAACTTTCAGGTGCGCCAATGACTGACGCTAAATCTCCGGTGAATGAACTGCCTGCTGAAACTTTGAACCTCATCCTCAGTCATCTTCCCATTGAGCTCACATTCACAGATGAGCACGACATAATCCGATTTTACACTGAGAATAAAAATCCGATTTTCGAGAAATCCCCAGATATCGTCGGCACCTCGGTTGTTGATTGCCACACCAGTAGCAAAGCTATTGTTCAGCAACTTCTCGATGATTTCAGAAGCGGGAAGCGATCCGCCTTTTTAGCTACTTCGGTCGTCAGTGGCAGAGTCATCTTGGAAAGGTACATCGCGGTCAGGAACGAAGCGGGAAATTATGTCGGTACTCTGGAGATTGTTCAGGACATTGGTTCGGCAGAAGAATAAACCATCCAAAATATTCTCGAAGGAGGATAAATGGAGAAAATTATCAGCGAAGAATTCAGTCCCGATAATCATCGTAGCAAGGATCGTCGGAAGAGACAGGTTGATGTGGGTTCCACTTATGATGGCATTGAGCGACGAAGCAAGACCGACCGTCGCAAAGAAGAACGGCGCGCCCGTGCCGAATCAGACCCTGTTTATATCGCAAAGATGGCGAAACTTCAGAAACGCCGCGAAAAAGAACGGGAGATGGACGAAAAACGGAAAAAAGGCAGAGAGAAGAAAGAAGTATTTCGGCCGAAATAATTTTGCTCACGTTGAATCAACTGAAGCGAAACAAATTAGACCAACAAAAACGGCTACCTTTTTAAGAGGTAGCCGTTTTATTCTTCGTCCGTCAGAGAAGAATTATTCAGCAATTACGCCTTCAACAACTTCTGTGGCTTTAACTTCTTCAGGTTCCGCCGACAATGCTAAAAATTGATCGACAGCTTCGTAAGCTTCGATGCCATACATCAATGATGGACCGCCGCCCATCAGGATCGCAACGCCGATGGTTTCGCGAACTTCTTCTTTCTTCGCGCCAGATTGAAGTGCATCGTGAACGTGGAAGCTAATGCAACCATTACAGCGAACTGTAATAGCGATGCCAAGAGCGATCAATTCTTTAACTTTAGCAGGCAGAGCACCGTCTTGAGTGGCTGTGCGGTGCATCAATGCAAAACCCTTCATTGGGCCATTGCAATCTTCTTTAAGCTTTTCCATCATATATGCTATGTGCTCAAGCTTTTCTGGATGAGTTGGTGCCATGATATATCTCCTTTTGAAGTAACTGGGTTGTATGTAAATGCGATTCAATTGAATCACTGTTATAATGTATTGTATAATTGTTCACAATGTCAAGAGATTTCATCCTAAATTATTGTTATTACAAATACTTTCGTAATTGCATTGGTGCAATAATGTCCATTATTGAACGCATTTCGACTGCATTTATTGCACCTGTATTGCAGATATATTTTGGTGTTAATCGTGAAGGGGTGAGGCATGGAACTAGGACATGAAAGGAGACGAATGCCCTAAGTAAAAGCCACAAGGCTTTTTGTGTGATCTTGGTGCTCTTTGTGGTAAATCAGAAGCCCCGCGATTATCGGGGCTTCTCCCAATCTGCTCAATCTGTTTAATCTGTGGAAAGAATTATCCCCAGATGGCTCGGTCGAGTGTCGTAAGTCAGATTTATTGCTTCCAATTTCTCGCCAGTGGAGCTGGTCGCCACCAGATCAAACTGATGTTGCTGGATGTTTTCCAGCCTTATCTCGCCGTCTGGAGAATGCCAGACTGTGCCAGTATCATCAGAAGATAAGCCCAGTTTGGCGAATGTTACACCAATAAACGACTTGTGCCCGCCACCGAGGTCTGCCGGGCGGTTATAATACAACTGCGCCTTGTCGATCACTTCATAACATCGTTGCTCCAGTTCAGCAGTCGGCGACGCTTTCCACTTCGCCGCCAGACCACTGTAACCGAAAATCGCCGTTCCCAACGCTAGAAGCGCAAAGACCGAAAGCCATAGCCTGCCTCGCCAGATTTGCCCTGCGCTCATCTGCTATTTACCCTTCAATGTAACTACTGGCAGAATCATCTCGTCGAGCGATATGCCGCCGTGCTGAAAACTGTTGCGGTAAAGCTCAAGATATTTATGGTAGTTTGTCGGATAAACAAAGAAATAATCCTCCTTAGCGAGAATGTATTCTGTGTTGATTCCGCGTTTGGGCAAGCCCCACTCTTCGGGGTTCTTGATCTTGACGGAGTGCTTGGCATCAGCTTTCAGGTTTCGTCCGTGCTTGTAACGAAGGCTGGTGGAGGTCTGCCGGTCGCCGATGACCTTTGTGCCGCGGATGCCCCGCACTGAGCCATGATCCGATGTAACGATAACCGTCCCGCCTTTTTCTGCATACGCCTGAAGCACCCGGTACAACGCAGAATGCTGGAACCAGGCGTGAGTGACCGAGCGAAACGCCGATTCATCCGGCAACATTTCTTTCAGCACCTCAACTCGCTGGCGTGTATGAATGAGAATATCCACAAAATTATAGACCATCGCCGTCAATGGAAGTGAGGTGTATTCGGAAACCCGCCGCTCGAACTCACTCAGCTCTTCCACTTCCAGAACCTTGACGTATTTGGACACAGGCTTCAGATTGATCCCTCGCCTCTTGAGTAGCTCATCGAGGAATTGGTGTTCGTAGCGATTTGACGACGCTTCATCCTCATCGTTTTCAGGCCAGAGGTCACCATGTATCCGTTCAAGCTCGCTGGGCATCAGACCGCTGAACAGAGCGTTGCGCGAATAGGGTGTGGCTGTAGGAAGCACCGAATAATAGTAATCTCGCGTGATGTTGAAAAACTCGGTCAGCAACGGCTCAATTGCCATCCATTGATCTAGCCGCAGGCAATCCACCACCAGAAACAGCGTCGGCTTCTCTTCTTTAAGCTGAGGCAGGAGCCATTTGTCCACCAGATCCATCGACATCGGCGGACGCTCACCCGGAGCGGAAGCGACCCAGCCCGGATATTCGCTCTCGACCCAGCGCGCAAACTGGCGGTCTGCCTCAAGTCTGGCATCGCGGATCATATCGACGAGGTCGGTGTCGCCGAGCTTGTCGAGCTTCAGCTCCCAGGCGCAGAGTTTATTCTGTAATTCAATCCATCCTTTAGCGTCCGGCTGACCGTCGATAAGATGAGATATTTCGGCGAATTCCGTCGCCCAGCTCCGCGAGACCTGCTCAACGGAAATCTGACGAGAATCGAGCAATCGTTTCAACACAGACAGCACTTGCGAAGGATTGACTGGTTTGGTAAGAAAGCCGTCAATCTGCGAGCCAATCGCTTGCTCCATCAGCTCTTCGGCTTCATTTTTCGTCACCATCACCACAGGCAGATCCGAGCGCATGGCTTTAATTTGCTTAAGAGCTTCCAATCCCTCCATCACCGGCATCATCTCGTCCAGCAACATGAGGTCGTAGGAGTTGTTGCGGATAAGTTCAATGGCATCGGGGCCATTTGTCGCTTCGGTGACATCGTAGCCTTTGTTTCTGAGGTAGATCAGGTGGGGTGTCAACAGGTCGATTTCATCATCAACCCAGAGGATTCTTTTCTTTTCCACTAAACTGTCTCTATGTAAAATTGAATTAACATTCTGATGGTTCTATTTATTATACGAACAGACCGGATTATTTCTCCCCGATTTTAAATGTTTTAAGATTTTATTAAGAATTCGGACAATGAGCTAAATTTACCTGAGCCATCTATGAGTTTCCGCCAACATCCAAATTTATCGTCGTAGGCACATTATTGACTGACTATTGTAATTAAATTTGACCTCAGTCAGCTAAAAAGTCTTCAGGGGATTTCATTTGAGTCTTTTTATTTGAATAAGAGAGAATTGGCATATATATTGTTTATAATAAGTTGCAGTTTGAGGGAAAGCTCATCTGCAAGAACCGAATTAAAGTTAGACAAACAAACAGCTCAGGCTTCATGCAGCCCATTATTGTTGGAATTTCTGGACCAAGTTGCGCTGGCAAGTCATCCGTTGCCAGAATGCTCGCCGACTCGTTGCCCAAAGATCAAGCTGTGGTTATTGGGCTGGATTCCTACTATCGAGATTTAACCACCGTCGCGTCTGAAGAGCTTGAGCAATGGAATTTCGACCGACCCGAATCGCTTGACATCCCTCTGCTACACCAGCAAGTGCGGGATATTGCTTCCGGCGTGCCAATTGAAAAGCCGGTTTATCTATACCCTTCACACACCAGAGCGCCTGACAGAGTAACGCTTAATCCTCATCAATTTGTCATTATTGAAGGATTATATTCTCTGTATTGGGCTGAGTTGCGCGATTTAATGGCGTTGCGGGTGTTTATTGATCTTGAGGATAGCGTTTGTCTAGAAAGAAGGCTGAAGCGGGATGTTGTCGAGAGAAAATTTAAACCAGATTATATCGCTTGGCAATATAAAACAACAGTTTACCCAATGTACTGTAAATATGTTTTGCCTTCACGGAAATTTGCCGATATTATTGTTAGTGGACATGATTTGCTGGAAGCAACGGTTGAGAAACTCAAAAATTCACTAAAAAACGTCAATTTTGTCAAGTCAAAAGTTTGAGAGCATCAATGGAAAAGAAGATTTTAGTTGTTGACGACGAAGAAAACATTCGAGACATCCTGAATGAAGCATTCACGATTTCCGGTTTTCAAGTGCGCACCGCTTCAACAGCAGAGGAAGCTCTGGATATCGTCCAGCGTGAAGATTTTTATGTCTATTTTCTCGACATTAAACTTCCGGGAATGAGTGGAATCAGGCTGTTTCGAGGGTTAAAGCGCTCCGGAAGGCAGGGCTATTTCTTCGCCATCACTGGGAATCCATCTTACCTTGATGCGAAAAACAGCATTGAAATTGGGTTCGACTACTGTTTTGCCAAACCTTTTAAACTTGAAGAGTTAATTAAAATGGCAAATTGGGCTTTTGCGAATTTAGACAAGCGTGTAAGAAATTTCACAAACAATAATCTCAGTAAATAGCAAGTCTGTCAGGTTCATTCACTAAAATCGAACCTGACTTAATAAATCGCCATTTTCTCCATCGTTGAGACACCAGAAATCTAAGCGCGTCGAATTCAATCCTCAAGAAACACCAGCTTGCGACCATTGGTAGCTTTATGAAAATGCCTCATTTTTAAATCTATTCCAGAAATTTGAAGCACCTACTTCACCAGATTCACCATCTTCACGACCTGCTGACCGTTTGCCTGAAGCTGGGCGAAATACACTCCAGCCGCGGCGGATTCGGCGTTCCAGCTTGCGACATGCGCTCCAGCAGCGAACTGACCGCTGGCGAGCGTCGTCACCATCCTGCCCGATGCGTCGAACACCGACAGATTCACATCGCCCGCCGCCAGCAGTTCAAAGCCGATCCGCGTCGTGGCGTTGAAGGGGTTGGGGATATTTGTAATTGTTACTCTTTTTCACCTTTGAGTTTATAATCACCTCCTTTTACAATAATTGGAGTACTTCTTTTTATCCCTTTGCCAAGACACATAGCTTGTCTCTCTTCAAGATTAGGCAATTGCGAGGCAATATCACCAAAGTAATTTCTGAAATAATCCAACCCAGTGTTATCAAACTGCTGAAGTGCGAATACAGTGTTACACTGAGTAAGAATACTCTTCGATACGCTTGCGGTGCGCTGGGAAATTGTGAAACAACCGATGCCAAATTTCCTTCCTTGCATAATTACTCTTGCTGTATGAAGAGTGCTCTCTCGCTCATCATCAAACACGTTTCCACCCCAGACCTCAGGAGTTAAGGAATGGGCTTCCTCAAAAACAAAAAGCAACTGCGCTTTTTTACTTAATTCTTCGTTAAAGCGTTTAAAACCTCTTAATACAAATTCGGAGACTATTTGAGAAAGAGACATTTCCTCTGTAACCTTGTACCAATTATTCCTTGCGTCAGATTCTTTTCCTCTTGCCCATTTGAGAACATAGAGTTCATTAACATTAATAACAAATAGTCCTTTTTTATCGCAAGCCATATTGTAAAATTTATCAATTGAAGTGCGGAGTGCTTTTATATTTGGTTTTTCTTTATACCCATTTTGCCGTAGTTTCTCTATTGCTGGATCTGTATATGAAATACCTGCTTCAAATTTTCGTTCTATTTCCAGTTCTTTCTTAGTTTCCTCAAACCATTTATTATTTTCATCTTTGTTTTCCAAAGAAGGATGATTGATCCATTCATTAGTTACATCAAAACATACAATTACAAGATCATTAATATTTTTAATACACAAATCTACAAGTTGCATGGCAAAACGCGTTTTACCCGAACCAAGCGTACCTATTACAGCTGTATTATGTGTGACAAGTGAAGTGTAATCAATTTTAGGTCGTATATTCGTTCCTGCATAATGCAAATAATTTGGCACCGCAGTAGTTGAGGGTATAGTTATCGGTGTACCGGAAAAAAAAGAGTACAAATATGGTTCAATGTCTGATTTTTTAAGTGAACCAAGAATAGTGCATTCAAGCTTCAATAAACCTGTGTCTCCTTTATCCAGAGTGGTTGCATTGACAACTTGAAGAAGTATCTCTTCATTATTCTCATTACACTGTATCACATCACCGACTCTGAAATAATGTCTACTAAAAACACGAATAAAAACACGTCCTATTTGGCTGCCTCCAGTAATTTCTCCAAGTGCTTTCTTAATATCCGTATTGTTTATAGCGGCAAGAAGAGCACCAATAGGACCCATGAATGCGAAAAGTGCAATTAGAAAAGACATGGCAAGGATTTTATGTTGATAAGGGAACATTAAAAAGCCTTGTAGGAAACCAAGAGCTAAAAACAGAACTTCAGCTCTCAGTTTCCTAAAACACCAGTGGTATAAGAAATGTCCAATTCGATTTTGTTGAAAGAATCCATAAATTATTGATAAAACAAATAGGAACACTATTGAGAATAGTGCGATTCTCGCAATGTCGTAAACAGGTGAGAATACTTCCAATTTGGAAAAATTCTGGTAAAGTGCAACACCAACAAGAAGAGTAATTGCTATGTGAGAACTTGGCCGGGTGAACCAAGGATGATCAATATATTTCGCGACAGCTATTGGGAGAATGGATGAAACAAACCAAACTATCATGTTAGAAAAGCAATGGTCTGCATCAATAAGAAAAATCAATGCAAGTCCAAAGGAAACTAACAATTCAAGAAATAATGCTAAAAGACGTGTACTAAGATTCATTTGAATTCCTAATTAAAAGATTGATGCTTGAATAGCCCTTTGCCAGAACTAGATAGGGCACTCGCCCCTCACTTCACCAGATTCACCATCTTCACCACCTGCTGTCCGTTAGCCTGAAGCTGGGCGAAATACACTCCAGCCGCGGCGGATTGAGCGTTCCAGTCGGGAACGTAGGCGACATCACCAAAGAAAATGCCTCAATCTTAAATCTATTCCAGAAACTCCACCACAGCGTCACAAATACCGTCAGCAAGTTTCTGGCGGAAAGATTTACCGCGTAACAGTTTCAGCTCCTTAGGATTAGAAATGAATCCCATCTCAAACAAAACCGCCGGCATCGACGCTCCAACCAATACATAAAACCCCGCCTGATCAACACCACGATTCTTTAAACCCGTCTTAGCGCTCACTTGTTCCTGAATTACCCCGGCAAATTCCTGAGATTCACGAATAAATCCCGTCTGCGCCATCGACAGCAGAATGAAATTTTCCTCCGTCAACTGGCTATAGTCCGCTTGATTTTCCTCGTACTGAATCACTTCGTTTTCTTTGGCAGCCACTGCTCGAGCACGGTCGCTCTTGGTTGGCGACAGGAAGTAGGTCTCCAAACCATGCGCTCGCTTGTCTGTGCAGGCGTTGCAATGCAGGCTGATGAACAGCTTGCCACCCGCCTGATTTGCAAGCTTGGTCCGCTCGTGCAACGCCAGAAACTTATCGCTGTCGCGCACCATCACGGTCTTGATGCCCTTTTTGTTCAGCGCTTTTTCCAGCCGCTTTGCCACATCCAGCGTGATGGTCTTTTCGTAGGTTCTGCCTTTTCCAACCGCGCCGGGGTCTTTGCCGCCATGCCCCGCGTCAATCACCACCACGTCCATGCTCCAGCGGTCGCGCTCCTGACTGAGCTTGGCGTTGACATCAGGCGACACCTGCCGCGCTTCGTCGTAGGTGAACACTGCCACCTGTGCCGGCGGATCCTCGAAACTGTCAAGGTGGTCAAACCGCGCGCCTTCAGCCGGAATGAGCGTTATCCGAACCTCTTTCCAGTTCTGCTCGACTGTCATCGAAGCAATCGCCCCTCGCGCGCTGATGGCGTTCAACCGCGCCGTGTCTGCCGATGCCTTAGGAATGGTCAGGCAAACGCTGCCATCGCGTTCCGGGTCGGCGTTGCATTTCAGTGGCGATATTGTCGTCAGAACCGCCTGCCCGCCGTTCGCCCCAACGTCAAAGCGCACGCCGAGAATATCTCCCGATGGTTTAGCTGCGAGAATGCGCTCGCCGGATGGGTCAAAATACAGCGAGCCGGCGTAGTAGTTGCCGATGATTTCCAGCGCCGGGTCAATCGCCAGCCAGAAGCCATCGCCTGAAGATTCCAGCGACAACGGCATTTGCATGAGTTTGCCATCGGCGAGAACGTAGGGCAAGCCCTTGGTGAAAATCAGCCTCGCGGCTGGCAAATCAATCCGCAGGCGTTCTTTGTGGCTGCTGATTTTATAGCTCATACCAAGAGCCTTAGCCAGCTCGGTGAGTTCGATGCAGTCGCCATACTCGGATTGGTGGATGACCAGCGTGGCAGATTCCGCGGGGTTGTCCATCCAGGCGAAGTTGATCTGATTTGCCATCGTCAGCGAAGACAGCGCCAGCAGCATGATAAATGTGAGTTTCAGGGGGAGCATGGATTACGAGACCTCAGAAATAGTCAACTATCTTACGCCTTTAATATAATATAATTTTTGTCAAAGGAAAATGGTGTCATAAGCCTCAGCTTGATAATGTTTTCCACAGATCACACGGATTGCGCAGATTACGAACCCCTCCCGTCGTTGCGAGGCGCGAAGCAACTGCATCTCGGGGCGAAACGGAGTGGGAGTACTCGTTCCCACGCTCTCGCGTGGGAACGTCGCAAGGACAGTGCAGGGTGCAGGGTGCAGGTGGCATGTCCGACGTAACCCACAGCGCACGCCCCATGCGCTGTCACTCCCGCGAAAGCGGAAGTCCAGATTTGATTTTTCAGGACTTTCTTCTTTATCTGCTTTATTCACAACAGATTCAACAAATTTAACGGCTTAAGAAAAACAATTCTCAAAGCGATGGATACATGCTTTCGCTGGTATGACAGCGGACGTTGTCCGCTGTGGATTATATGAAACATATCTGGGCTTGTCCGGACATGCCACCCGCCATTCCCACGCAGGAGCGTGGGAACGAGTATAAAAGTTCGAGTGTTACCATTCCAATCATGGAGCGCATTAAACGCCCCATACACTGTCGTTCCTGCGAAGGCAGGAACCCAGCGCTTTAAAACGTCAACTAGTTATTCTTCCTTATGTCATTCCAGCGAAGGCTGGAATCCAGATTTGATTTTTCAGGACTTTCTTCTTTATCTGCTTTATTCACAACAGATTCAACAAATTTAACGGCTTAAGAAAAACAATTCTCAAAGCGATGGATACATGCTTTCGCTGGTATGACAGCGGACGTTGTCCGCTGTGGATTATATGAAACATATCTGGGCTTGTCCGGACATGCCACCCGCCATTCCCACGCAGGAGCGTGGGAACGAGTATAAAAGTTCGAGTGTTACCATTCCAATCATGGAGCGCATTAAACGCCCCATACACTGTCGTTCCTGCGAAGGCAGGAACCCAGCGCTTTAAAACGTCAACTAGTTATTCTTCCTTATGTCATTCCAGCGAAGGCTGGAATCCATCGCATTCATCCCCTTGCCGTCATTGCGAGGCGGGCTTCAACCCAACGAAGCAATCTTGCAACCGTTCGAGAATTACCCTCCCAATCGCCGAGCGCGCCAACCGCACCGACACCACGTCGCACCGACGTTCGCTGGTACGACATGACTTTGTGCGTTCGGAGTGCTCGATTGCGTAGATGGTATTTCTCGCAATCCGTTTTATCTGTTAAATTTGGTGTTCAGGCATTCATAGCGAGTGATTTTGCCGTTGATTGTGTTTAACTTACAGGTGAGTGATTCGTGTGGAGCGTTTTGTTGATTATTTTAAAGGAACAGCCCAATGAAATACTTTTTCCTGGCAGTAGCACTAAGCCTTAGCTTAACAGGCTGTTACACAATGCTGTATCCACCGCCAAGCGAGATGGCTGGAGTATATCGCACGGAAGGCGCGGTTGTGACTATCCCGGATTCGCTCGCCGGACAAGGCATTACCATTATCAACCAGAATCAGAACCAGATCATCTTTGATCGCTACTACCAAGACCCTTATTATCAACGAGATGGATACAGGGGCGGCTCTGCATACTGGGATCCCTATTACTATGATTCACGCAGAAACCACCGGAGGTACTACTGGCAACACGGACGCTATTATCCAGATGACTCGCCCAGACCAACGCCACCTAAACAGAAAACACCCCGTCGCGACAAAGACTATCGACAGTCTGGCGAGCTTCCTTCGATTCCCGCCCAACCGACTGAACCCGTGAACGTTCGCGCACTCCGGCCTGCCGTGCCGATTGGTCAGCCAACGCCGGTTCAGCCAGAGGCAACCGAGCCAGCCCATACATCAGCCGCTCAGGTCGTGAACGCTAACGATAATGATAAGGCTTTGAAAGTAGCACCTGAAGCAAATCCACCAGAAGAGAAAAAGAAAAGCGAATCTAAAAATAGTTCAAAGGAATCAAAGAGCACACGACGAGGAAATACTCGTGAACGATAAAAGCTTCACCAAATTTGCACTCGTTAGCGGTATGATCTTCGCCCTGCTTGGTATTATGTTTTTCCCAACGGCATCGTTGGCGCAGCATCGCGACGATTTTCTGCGCCCTTTCATCGGTTTTTATGATTCGCAATCTCTGTCCACTGCGATTGGCAACGCCACGGTTGCCGCCGGTCAGATCATTCCCGGCAGGAGTAGCAATCCTGCCAATCTGGGCTTGAACCGCTTTGGGCATCTCCAGTTTAATTTTCAGAACAATAACTTCCACGGAGCGGGAGCAAGTGCTTCCAAGACAGCGTTCGGCGGCATATACACGGTCGTTCCGGTGCGGGTTTATCAGGGCAGCTTGGTTTTCGCGGGCGGTGTGCAGAGGATCACTGACTTCTCGAACGCGTTTAACAATCCCAGCAAAAACGTTCTGGAAGAAGGCGGAATGTACGCTACTGAGTTCAGCGCGGCGGTTGAAGCTTCAGAAAACCTCTTCATTGGCGGATCATTAAATTTCTTGAGTGGTTCGAATGAATTATCAGCCGAAGAACCTTCCGAGAACTCGCTTCTGAACCCAGAGTACAGTGGCTACAATTTCATACTGGGCTTTGTGAATAGAGCGACACCACACTTTCACTTAGGCGCGTCGGTGCAATTCCCGACCAATGTTGATGTGCAGGATAATCTGACCACCTGGCAGGAAAGCGACCCGTCGGATTCGCATTTTCAGACCTGGAATTATACCTTGAAGCGTCCGCTGGTGTTTCACCTT
>CAZAGU010000026.1:27928-29290 GCA_964484805.1 uncultured bacterium | reverse complement strand
GAATATGTTCAGCTCCTCCAGTTCTTTGCATATGTTTTTCAACAACTTACGTGCACCCATTCGGACATGGAGGCAACGTTCGCGAATGACCAGCGCGATGATCAATTCTTCGTCTATTTCTGCATGGCGTGCTCTTTTTACAGCTGTATTGCGATTTTTTTTATGCGCGGCAGGGTCCTTGATGCCAGCTTCCTCGCAAACGATGTCGAAATGCCCCTTTTCGATGGCGCGGACGACTTCAAGCTTGAAGCTCAAGCTGTAGCGAATAGCATGGTCTAACATGCCCTGTCTCCTTAAGATAACACTTTTTGATTGTGTCAACCTATATCAGGACAAGACAGCCCCTCCTCGTTCCCGGCCAAGTCGGGAACGAGGAGAAAAAATATGGTATGACAGCGCTGGGGGAGCTTTATCCGCCAAATTGTCTAAAACTTAATACTGAGACCTGCTTTAAACTGCCCGGGGCTCGTGTCCATTGTAACCTTAAGGTTGCCATCACCCATCAGAATTGGGCGAGGTACGCTGAAGAAAAGCACATCAACCATGTTGACAGCCCAGATAACGCCCATCGTGGCGATGGCGTACCCAAACTGCCGTTGATAACTATCCATCTTGTCTATAGAGCCCTGCAGATCACGGTAGCGGCTGACCGTCAGGTCAGGATCAGTTTCGTCTTTATAGGCGAGAAGTTGATCTTCATAATTTTTATTGGAGACGTTATATCGGTGCGAACAATAGTAGCCGTAGTACGACGCGCTGATATAGCTCATAAAATACACCCAGCCTCGCGTGTGCCCATTGTCAACCTGTCCCTTGCCGGGCAGCAATATTGACGAGATCAACGCCATGCTGTATTGTTCCTGCCACTGGGTGTAAATTTGTGCCGAGAGTGGTGCTCCTATGGTATGAAACTTGCTGGCTTCAATGCTGACCAAGGTGCGGTATGAGCTATGCCCAGTGAGCGAAATCGTCAGCTCATGGATGCCCGCTGAAATAGGTTTGATGGTCAATGGAGTCCTGCCGATAAACTTACCATCGAGCTTTACTTGAGCGTTGAGCGGTGTGGATTGGACGAGCAGTGTTCCGAAGTTCGATTCAGATTGGACTGCTTGTTCCTGAGCAAACATGGAGCTGAAGGAAATCAGCAGAAGCAATGCCATTAAGGGAATGCCAGCGCAGGTTGAGCGGATTTTCATTGGTTTCCAGTAAATCATTGTATTAAATGAACCAAGGATAAAATATAGGAACCGCCACACTGTAAGTCAATCGAAGACTGGAGAATATTGATTGTCATCTTGAGGATCGAAGCGAGCAAAGCGATCTCACAGCATTCGAGAATTAACCTTCACAATCATGGAGCGC